>CAYUFL010000004.1:0-45952 GCA_964444065.1 uncultured Lachnospiraceae bacterium | reverse complement strand
CAAGCAACATCAGCAGTACACCCGAAATAATGCTGACCCATTTGTGATGTTTTTTGAGAAACATAATTGCTTTGTTCAGATAATCCATCAGAATTGCACTGAGGAAAAAAGGCAGACCCAATCCAAGCGAATAGGAGGCAAGCAACAGGATTCCGCGAAAAACAGTCTGCGAATTGGCTGCGGAAATCAATGCGGCGCTCAAAAAGGAACCCACGCACGGAATCCAACCCGCGCAAAACAGAATGCCCATCACAAAAGACGCACCGCATCCGTACTTCTTGGTATTGAATGTGCCGGAAGCATTCTTCGAAAGGAACGGTATCGTAATCAACCCTGTGAAATTCAGACCGAGCAAGATCAGAATCAAACCGAATGCAATCTGAATGTAGCCGAGCCATTCGCTCACCAATACGCCGAAAGAACCTGCCAGCGCACCGAGCAGAATGAAAATCAGAGAAAATCCGCCAATGAAGCACAGTGCATTCACCGCAACGGTATGTTTTGTTCTGCCTGTTGTCGCCGATGCCCCCGCAAAGTACGCTAAGTAGACCGGCAGCAGCGGAAGAATACAGGGGGATATAAATGAGAGCAGTCCCTCAATAAAGGTTAAAAAATAATCCATACGCAAAATCCGTTTTTGTTCCCAGTATATCACATTTGATATGCCAAACACAGCAAAGATTGTATATTGCCCCCCGACTCTTTTCTCAACCGATTGATGCTATCAGGAAAATCCGAGCCCAAAAACACGCTCATTAGCAGAATGCAAATAGTGACGGAAGCATATAACTGCATGCAAACGGCAAGATGCCTCGTCCTGTGATTGTGGGGCATTTCGCTTCTTTGCATCTGCATAGCAGGAAAAGCCGCTCCGCAGACGTATGCGACACATCCCATACAACCGTTTTCGTTGACATTTCACGGGAATATCGATAAAATAGATTTGTGCTCCGCTGCATTGCAACGGGGCATAAAATAAATAAAAACACAAACCGAGGTCAGAAGATGCATGCGCATAAAACATTGGATGAATCTGAACTGCGAACTGCGATTTTGTCGTTCGGCGCAACCGATATCGGGTTTGCGGATATTACGCAATTACATATTCCGCACCGACCGCGCGCGATCAGCATCTGTGTAAAACTGCTTGACTGCGTCGTTGACGAAATTGACGGTGAACCGACTCAGGCATATTACGCGCATTACAAAGCAGTCAACGCTCTGCTCAATGACATCAGCCTGCGCAGTGCAATGACGCTGGAATCGCAGGGTTGGAATGCCTACCCGATTGCCGCATCGCAAAGCACCGCGCAAAGAGAAGAATACCGCGCGCAGTTTTCCCACAAAACAGCGGCGACCCTTGCAGGGCTCGGCAGCATCGGGAAAAACGGACTGTTTTTGCACAAAGAGTACGGACCGCGCGTACGTCTGGCAACCATCCTGACGGATGCCCCGCTGCATTGCGGCACCCCGATGACGGAATCCGACTGTGGTGAGTGCAATTTATGTGTCAATGCATGCCCGGCGGGTGCGTTGCATGGCATCAACTGGACACAGCAAACCAAAAGGGAAGCGGTTTATGACCCGCGGATGTGCAGCGACTTTATGAGTGCACACTTTGGGCAGATCGGGCGGGGATTTGTCTGCGGCGTATGTATGTCCGTCTGTCCGAAGGGACAAAAAAATAAGTAAACGAGGAATCCGATGAAGTATATTAAAACCGACTGGTCCATCCCTTATTGGAATATGGCATTTGAAGATTATCTGATGAATACGGCGTCATTCGACGACGATTACGTCTTTTTCTATATTCACAAACCGTCGATCATTGTCGGGAAACACCAGAATACATATGCCGAAATCAACGAGACATATGTAAAAGAGCACGAGATTATCGTCGCGCGCAGAATTTCCGGCGGAGGTGCGGTTTATCACGACGGCGGAAACCTGAACTTCTCGTTTGTATTTCGCCGCAGAGAAGGTGAAATGATCGACTTTCAAAAATACACCCTTCCCGTGATCTCGGCACTCAAAGAACTCGGGATCGAAAGCGAACTGAGCGGACGCAACGATATTCTGATTGACGGAAAAAAATTCAGCGGAAACGCACAGCTGATGAACAAGACAAAAGTGCTGCATCACGGCACACTGATGTTTGATGTGGATATCGAAGCACTGGTCAATGCGCTCAACGTCAGCCAACTCAAAATAGAATCAAAAGCGATTGAATCGGTGCGCAGCCGTGTCGCGAATCTGAAAGACAGTCTGAGCACAGAAATCACAATTGAAGCATTCCGCGAACATCTCATCCGTTCGTTCTATCAAAACGTGGATTTCGAAGAATATCACCTCACAGAACATGATCTGTCCGAAACAGAAAGACGCGTACAGGAAAAATACGGCACATGGGAACACAATTTCGGTGCTTCGCCTGATTTCGCAATCACAAAGCGTAAAAAATACGATGCCGGTATCGTGGAAGCCCATATCAATGTTTCGGAAGGCATCATTGATGCAATTAAAATCTATGGCGATTTCTTTTTTTCGGGAAGTATCGAAGAATTGGAACAACACCTGGTCGGTGCACAATTCAGCGAAGACGGCATCGGGCGAAGACTGGACGAAATTGCGTTTGATAATGTCATTGTCAATCTGAAACGCGCGGAATTGATTGATTTATTGTGCTATTGAGACTATAATGAGGGCAATTCAACTTTCTGTCAGAAAGGATACTTGCTCATGATTTTTGTTTACATTTTAATCGGTATTATCGTATTATTGCTTGCCACTGTCCTGATCCGTACTTTTTCGTATAAAAATGAACATGCGCCCGCAGCAAAAGAACCCATGATCGTGAATCGCGAGATGGACGATGCTGTTCAGAACATGGCGAAGGCAGTCACATTCCGCACTGTTTCACAGCCGCCCGAACAACCGCAGGACTTCACGGAGTTTGAAAAATTCCGTGCGTTCCTGAAAGAGGCTTTCCCTATGGTTCACAGCAAATTCGAGTTGCAGCTGATCAACGGACAGTCGATGATCTACACGCTGAACGGGACAGACAAAACCTTGCTGCCGTTGCTGTTTCTGGCACACAGCGATGTCGTTCCTGTGGACGATACCACCCTTGGACAATGGACAAAACCGCCGTTTTCGGGTGAAATCGAAAATGGAAATCTCTACGGACGAGGTACCCTGGACAATAAGAACATGCTCATCGCGATCATGCAGGCGGTTGAGAATCTGCTTAAGGACGGCTTCGCACCGTCACGCGGTATCACACTCGCATTCGGACATGACGAAGAACTCGGCGGCGGCGAAGGTGCGCTGAAGATGGCTGAATATTTCGAATCTCAGGGGACTCGTTTTGAAGCCGTCTACGACGAAGGCGGTATTGCCATCACCGATGCCATCAAAGGCGTCAAATCTCCTCTCGCACTCATCGGGGTCGCCGAAAAAGGATTCAACAATTTTAAAATCACTGTCACTGCACAGGGAGGACACTCGTCCATGCCGCCGAAACACTCGGCGCTCGGACAGATCGGACAGATCGCGGTCAATATCGAAAATAAGCAAATGATACCCATACTGACACCGATTGTCATCAACCTGCTCAAAAATATCTGCGATGAAATGGGATTCGCAGTCAAAATGGCAGTCACCAATCTATGGCTGTTCAAACCGCTGCTGATTAAAGTACTGGCGGCGGGCGATACCACAAATGCGATGATCCGCACCACCACCGCTGTGACAATGGCAAAAGGAAGCGACGCGCCGAACGTATTGCCGCAGACTGCGGAGCTCGTTGTCAATGCGCGTGTGCTGCCGGGAAATACCCCGGATGATATGAAAGCACATTTGCAGGCAGCATGCATGGGTATCAACGCGACCGTCACCCCGATGCTGATAGAACAACCTTCCCCGATATCGGAAATGGACAGTAAAGGATATCGGAAACTCCTGGAAATCATCGGCGAAGTCTATCCGAATGCCATCCCGACGCCTTATCTCGTGCTCGGCGGAACGGATGCGAGAAAGTATTACAACGTATGCAACTGCGTCTATCGTTTCACACCCGCACTCATCAACGATGAACAAAAAGGCACGATGCATGCGGCGGACGAACATATTTCGGTTGACAATATCAAACGAATGGTCGTCTTTTTCGAAAAACTGATCAGCGGATTTGATCAGTAGTATGCTCAGCAAAACAGAAGCGGTTTGCGCCATCATGCAAACCGCTTTTTATGAAGAACGATCCTTGTAACATTTAAACTGTGAATGCCTGTCGGAAGGGATTTCTGGATATGACTCAAAAACAATATCGGCTGTCTGAACGCCTCAATTCTGTTCGCGTCCCGCAACGCATCTCAAAACAGGAAGCCATCCGCAGACTTTTGATTATACTTGCAATCGGAGCGGCAATGGGCATCGCAGCGAAGTTCGCCGATCATATTGCTTTGCCGGGAGAGCTCTTTACCATGCTCGGTGTGTGGATTTTCTCGGCGTCTTTGATTGCGGTAAAAGCACCGCATGCAGGGAACGCGGCGCTTCGTGTTTTTGCTTTTTTTGTCGGCATGCTGGTGGGATACTACCTGACAACCACTTTCTTTTTCGGCTTCACGCCTGTCGCAGTCATGCTCATCTGGGGCACAATCGCACTGGCTTCCCCGCTTTGCGGGCGGATCGTCTGGTACGGCGCGGGAGTCGGTTGGTTTGCGGCATTTTGCGCCTCGCTTCCAATCGCGCTGATGCTTACGGAAGGATATTCGTTTGTCTATACATTCCGTACCGCACACGGAATTGAACTGGTGCTGGCTTGCATCCTTTTCTTTATGCTGTCAAACCGTCCAAAACAGCGAGTGAAATCGATATTGATCAGTGCGGCGCTTTTCGTATTGTTTGTCTCAAGCAATCTTCTGTCACTTCTGTTCGGTGGTCTCTGACTCGCAACTCTGCGGAATTGCATACGAAACAGTCTGCTGAACTTCCAAATTCGGCAAATAAAAAACTCCGCGATTTGAAGTTGAAGTTGCGGAGTTAATTTGTTTTCCCTTTATACAGCTGGATGCTCCCGCTGCTTGTCTTGATATTCAGCGGAATTTTTCCATTTTTATAGATATAGTAGCCGCCGCTGGTCAATACATCGAATTCGCAATCAAAGCTGCCGGAACCTTCATTGATATTCATTTTCATTCCGCTGCTTTCCGGCAGGGTCAGATTGATGTTTCCTGACACGGTGCTGATATCCGCACGCATAAAAATGTAATCCGGCGCCGCACTGACATCGCCGCTTGTCGCTTTCAGAATCAAATCGTTGCATCTGTCATTGATGGCAATCGTGCCGGATTGCGACATGCATTCAATCACGTCGCTCACCCCATTATCCGCAGTTATTTTTCCGCTTACCGTCACGACGGTCATTCGCTCTGCAAAAACCTGATCAAAAAACACAGACCCGGATTCTGTTGTTACCGTTAAAATCGGAATTATGATCTGAGAGACCTGCACGTCCGCTTTCGTTGTTGTAACGGTAATGGAGTCAGCACCATCCTGCAGCATATCCGCAGGCACATAAATTTCGCAGTCAATCTTTGGCTTGGACAAATGAAATAGAGACGAATCGGATGTATTGCCGTTCGAGATATACAATACGTTGTTCGCAACGTGATAATTCAAATGTTGTTTGATCTGAAGCGTTTCATCCGAAAGCTCTCGGATTTTCACGTCAGATTCATCATGGGAGGATACGTATAAATCACCGCTGTCCCACTGCACATTGATGCTGTTGATCGGTTGACCGACCGAATATTCCGAGACCTCCTGTCCGTCTTCCGAAGTACCCAGCCAATTTCCGCTTAAATTATCGACGATCCCTTTATGGCTTACATTCAAACAGGAATAAATGCCAAAAAGTGCCGCTGTAAATACCACCACCGTAATGATGGATGATTTGACCGGTTTTTTCATTGCCGTCCCTCATGATTTTCTGGTATTATTATACCGAAAAAACAGCCATATTCGGCTGTTTTAATGCTTTCTTAACATTATATTTCGATTAACGGCAAAGTGAAACTCATCTCTGCAAAGCTTTCAACCGTTCACAGAGACATATCTATTCATTGCAAGAAAGCAGATCACGGATGCATCAACAGATTCCCCTGTGATTTCCGTAAGTGCGCGTGCATACAATCGGATCTGCGCGGTGTATTTTGCTTTGCGCAACGCAAAAGAGGATTCATCCGCAGTCCTGTCCGTTTTATAATCAAGCAGTACCGTTCTTCCGCCTGTGCGGAACCAGCAATCGATCACGCCCTGCACCAGTATGTATTCTCCGCTGTCGGTCCATGCCGCATCGATTTCACCCGCAGGCATTCGCATAATAAACGGCATTTCGCGATGTACTTCTTCTGCTTCCAGCAGAGAGCATCCGACTTCGCTTTCAAAAAATGCGCACAGCATATCGAGATCAATCAGAGCAGCCTCTGCCGCCGAGAAAATCCCTTCGTCCGTCATGCAGGCAAGCTGCGCATTCAGTTCTTCACGAAGGATCGCAGCATGCAGCCGGGTCAAATTCAGATGCAACAATGCGCGATGAACAAGTGTGCCGATGCGCGCGCCGCTGTTTGATTCTTCCGAAGAAGCAAATTTCGGAGCGTTTTGCATCGCAATCAGTTTTTCTCCCGTATGCAGTATTTCTGCGTCCTTCAGTTCACTCACCGTCATTTTGCTGGGAATATGCGACGACAGCGCATGCGGATATCGATAATCAAGCAATGCACGCACCCTATCGTAATAGATACCTTTTTGCGGATCGATTTCGCACGGATGATCAGTACAATCTTCTTCCGATTGAACAACAAAAGTATCGCTCGCGGCATGCAGACTGATTCGCCACAGACTGTTCTCGAACGCCAATCCCTCCGCTTGCGGCATCTCGTTGATCGGATCGGAGTCGGTTGATAAAATACCGCCGAGCAGCCATTGCAGATAATGATTCGCTGATCGGATTTCGTATTTCGATCGGCATCCCGTCTCAAGCAACCGTGCGCCGTTTCCGTTTTTCACCGTTCCGACAAAATACAGCCGCTGTTTTGCTCGGGTTGCGCCAACATACAAAATACGCATCTCTTCGGCTTTGTTTTCGGCATCAATTGCAACTTTGGCGGCAGCCTTAAAAATAGTGTCACATCCATAGAATTTCTGCATATCGTAATAAGTCGGGCAGATGCCGAGATCTTTATGGCACACAAGATCGCTTCTGAGCTCGGTCTTTAAAAAAGCGTTGCCGCAGCCGACAAAAATAACGATTTCGAATTCAAGTCCTTTGCTCTTGTGCACCGTTAACAAACTGACCTTTTCCTCCGACCGGGTATTCCGGCGGGCGTGCGGCGCTGCGTCGTGCTCTCTGCATTTTTCGATGTAAAGAATGAAGTGATACAGTCCTTTCAGCGAGGATGTTTCATACTGTGCGGCAAGCTGCAAAAGCTCCGTCAGATTTTCCTGGCGGTGTTTGCCGTTCGGCAGACAGCCCACGTAAGTCAATATATCCGTATCCGTATAAATCGCGCGCATCATCCGCTCGATCGGCATATGTTTGCTCATTTCGCGATACCCTGCGATGCGTGCCAGCATGCTTTCGATTTTTGCGGCAAGCGCAGAATCGTCGCCGTTGTCGCGATACGCACACAAAGCTTCATGATAATATGTACATGACGGTTGTGCCAGACGAATGCGGAGCAGTTCGTCCGTATCGAAACCGAACAGGAAACTGCGCATCACGCCAAGCAAAGGCAGATCATTCTTCTCATTGTCGATTACCTGCAACAGGGCGATCATCAGCGCCACTTCGGTTTCGTCGTAATAGCGTTCGCTCTGTTCGCTCGCCGATTCGATCCCGACCGACTTGAGCGCGTCTGCATAATAAGCGGCATTTGATCTCATGCTGCGTCCGATGATTGCAATATCGGACAGACGCACTGCCCTCATGCATTCCTGCGTTTCATCGTACAGTTTCTGCGTGAGCAGTTCCCTGACAAGTTTCGCCACGTGAGCGGCCTCGATTTCCTGCTTTTTGTATCCGCTCAATGTTTCACTCAGATCGGAAACGTCGCTTCCTTCTTCGGCTCCGTCGGCAATCTGCGGCATCTCGAGCACGCGGATTTCGGGTTTGATCCGAACCTGTGCGGGTTTCCCGACACGCAGTTTTTCGTTCGGCTCGTAATCGACCCCTCCTGTTTCGGAGAACATGATGCCGGAGAATACATCATTGAGTGCATGAATGATACCGGGCTGTGTACGGAAGTTTTCCGTGAGAAAAATCAACGCCGAAAAAGAATCGCCGCTGTTTTCATATCGGTGATAACGCGAGAGAAAAATTTCGGGCTCTGCTTCGCGGAATCGGTAAATACTTTGTTTGATGTCGCCCACGGCAAACAGATTGTCCGATCGTGATATGCGGCAGATGATTTCCTCCTGAATGGCGTTGGTGTCCTGATATTCGTCCACAAACACATAATCGAAGCTGTTTCGGATTTCCTGCGCCGCGGCATCATTCCGCAGAATTTCCAGACAATTCTGTTCCATATCCGTATAATCAATTCCGGATTTTTCCGCTTTCAGTTTGCGATAGCGCGCAGCATATTCCCGCACGGCATCCGCCAATGTGAGCATGGGGACTTCCAGTTCATTTAATTGACAAAGAACGGTATCATACGAAAAACCGAACAAACCTTTCAGATCATCATACAATTCTTTCGCGCCCGCCCGCAATGTTTTGATTTCATCGCCCCGCTCACAGGATGTGCGGATATCAAATTTTGGCATTGCATAATCATCCATTGCCGCAAACAACGCACGCAGAGAACGGTCGGATGCACTGCGTACGCGTCCGAGCTGCTCGGTCATTTTCTCAAGATATGCCGTGCGTCTGCCGTCTTCGTCGCATGCGCCGCAAATCCGCAGTGCTTCTTTCCCCAAACGCAGTGCCTCATCAAGCATATTGTCCGCATGTTCTCGCAAAAGGAGCGCGGCGGGTAATTGCTCGAAGCGTTCCTCATCCGCGCCGAAGGCGGCGCAGGCGTCTTGCAGCCACGTCCAAGGCTGCGGACGGTTACAGATAAATTCATACAGCGATACGATGTGTTCTTTCAGGGGTGCGTCATCATTGCCCGGGGAATATAGATCGGCTAAGGTCAAAAATGCCTCATCGTTGGATTCATATTTGTCCTCGAACAGCGATTCCAGCGCTTCCTGCTTGAGAATCACGCTCTCGGCATCACGCAGCACCGATGCGGAAGGGTCGGCATCGATCACATAATAGTATTTCTTGATCAGATTCAGACAGAAGGCATGGATCGTCGAAATCTGTGCTTTCTCGAGTTTTTGGATCTGCTTGCGCAAATGATCCGCATCTTCCGATTCTCTCGCTTTCAGGCGCAATGATTGGCGGATGCGGCGCTTCATTTCAGATGCCGCCGCTTTCGTGAATGTCAGCACGACGATACGGTCGGCTTCGATGCGATCTTCGGCAATCAGCCGTGTAATCCGTTCGGTGAGCACCGCAGTTTTGCCCGAACCCGCACCTGCGGAAATCAGCAGATTACAGTTTCTCTTCTCGATTGCTTCCGTTTGTGTTTGCGTCCATTGCATCAGAGCTCACCCTCCGTTTCCTGCATTTTCGTATACAGTTCGGCTGCTTTCTTCTTTCTGATCTCGCGGTAGCAATTCGCCCCGAACGATTCGGAAAATTTACACAGTCCTTTGTGTTTGCAGTAGGTACAAGCAATTTCGTTCTTTCCGTAGCGATAAGGGGTGATACCGATCTGCCCTGAGAGCATTTCTTTTGCCGCAGTTTCGATCGTTTGCTTCGTACGTTTCAGCAGCGAATCAAACACGGCTGGTTCGATCAGCGAATCCGATTCGCGCAGTGTACCGTTTTTGTTCAGCGTAACATTGGCAAGAAATGACTCATGCTCGGCTTCGTTATCCATTGCCTTGATGATTTCCATATCCCGCACGGTAATCCCGCGCAGTGCAAAGTCTTTGCGAATCTGTTTTGCAATGTCGTCATCCGAACTCTCTTTTTTGATTTTTACCATCGGCGGCTTGATGCGGAAATAAAACACACCCGCAGCTTTGCTTGTTTCGTCCTGTGCGGTAGCGGCTGTAATGTAAACCGGCAGCTGGAGGCTCAGCCCGTAATATGCTTTTGTAAGATCAAAGTCTCTGGCACCTGTTTTGTAATCAATCACCTTCACATATCTGCTGCCGTTTTTTTCATAGGTATCGATGCGGTCAATCACGCCCTGCAGATACACTTTGCCGTACCCTTCGATATCGGCGCAGATCGGCTGGTAAGCACCGTCAAAACGAAATTTCGCCTCGCTTTCCGTCAGCATAAAATCCGAACGGTTCAGTTGACGCGTAATTTCGCTGATTGCCGCTTCGGAAGCGCGCATAAGTTTCGTTCGCAGATACGGGCTTTTTGATATTTGCGCGAAAAGTCCCGCACTGTATTCCGCAATCACCTGTTCTGTGATTGCCCGGGAAATCCGGGAGATTTCCTGCGGTGTAACGCTCTGCGGATCGACCGTCCGATCAAGAATCCGACGGGAATACAGTTCCACCGTTTTGTGCAGCACCGATCCGATATCCGTATTTTTTACGGCATGTTCTTTGCGGGGGGTCGGGCGGAGCAGATACTCCGCAAAAAAGCTGAACGGACAAGCCGTATATTTTTCAAGGCGTGACACCGACAGACTCACGGGCAAAGGCATTGCTTTGCTGTACAATGCCGAATCTTCGATCATCGCACGGTTGTCAAATAACAGCCCCCTGCGGATCAGTTCCAGTTTTGCTGCCTGGGTTTCGGAAAAATAACGAAAAATATCGTCGTAAAGCGCATCGAAGCGGGGGTCGCGTTCCTCCTTCGATTCACGCGCAGAAAGGTTCGCGCTCAAATGCGTCAGTGCGCCATGCCGATCTGAAATCATATGCAGTTCTTCATCAACATTCGTCGGTTCATCCGTAAGGATGCGGCAGTTTGGAAACAACTCTTCGATTCTTTCATACACAGACGAAGCCGCATACGATTCTCCTTCTTTGTCCGTTGCAAAGCGGGAGAGATACAATTGTTCGGAAGGTTTGCTGAGCAAAGTATAGATCAAAAATTCTTCTTTGGCACGGTTGTAATCCGCTGACTGAATCAGATCAAGCCCTTTGACTCGTACAGCTTCTTTCTCGTCATCCGAGAGGATGCCCTGATCGGAAATATCCGCGGGAAGCATTCCTTCGTTCGCGCCGAGCACAAACATCACTTTCACGTTCCCGGCACGGCTTCTGCGCACATCACCCACGGTCACCTTATCAATCGTGGAAGGAATGATCCCGACCGAAGCCCCCGTCAGCGCGTATGCAAGCATATCGTGAAATTCCTGAGGGGAAAGCGATTCGTCTCCGAAAAAATCATATGTCTGATCCAGTACGGAAAGCAGTTTGTTATATATTTGCGCATACGTATTTGCCGTTTCATAATCGCCGTTTTCTGCGAATCGTGTACTGCAAGTGCTGATTTTTTCGCGGAATCCGCAAGCAGAAAGCGCATTGTTAAGCTGTTCGCAATACTGCCGCATATCAGAAGCGCCTTTGACGGCTTCACGCACGGCAAGGACGGGTCGCACGAGTTTTTCGCGGATTTCGTTCAGACAGAGAAGATCGTATCCGCCTGCGGCATTGTTTCGGGTAAATTCCTTCTCCCACATGGAACCTTTGATTCCGCATTCGAGTGCATAGTTTTCGATGATCATGCATTCATCATCGGAAATATCCGAAAATCCTGTCTTTGCGAACGCAATCAGTTCTGTGCCGCTCATTTTGCGATCCGTCATGGAAACAAGAAACAAAAATGCCCGCACCGGAGATGAGAATATAATCGGTTTTCTTCTGTCAATGAAGCAGGAGATTTCTTTCTGCGCGAACGCATCGTCAATCATTTCCCCATATCCGTCCAAATCCGGTACAATCAAGGCAATGTCGGAAAAGCGATAGCCCTCTTCCCGCACCAGACGCAGAATTTCGGCTGCTGCGCATGCAATTTCATTTTCTTTGGTTGTGCAGCGCACCAGTGCAATGCCATTGCTTGGCTGACGATAAGCGCACGCTTGCGTATCCGAAAAATGTGCTTCGAGATAGGAAATTGCCTCTGTTTGCATGTGTTTGTTTCCCATCGCAATCAGTTCACACGCCCGGTTGGCACGCTCTGCGCAATCCTGCAATTGTCTGAGAGTATCTGCGCTCACAGAGAAGAACGCATCTGTATCAAATGTCAGTCCGATTTCGCAAGACGCGGATACCGCCATAATCGCTTCGATCAGCGGATAAGCACTGCGGTCAAACGTATGAAACCCGTCAAAAAAGAAACGACTCCCCTTCAGTTCGGGATCGCTCAGTGCGTACTGTGCGCACTCGCTCAGATAATCCTGCGGATCGATATAATCGCGTGAGAGTATTTCTTCGTATCGACGATAGATCATACCGATATCAGAGAGTTTTTCCTTCAGTGTGCCGTCCGTTTCCCTTTCAGCGACGCGTTCCAAAAGTTCGGCCGAAATTGCATTTTCTTTCAGTTCACCGACAAACGCCATGACACGGTCAAGAAATCCCGTTTTATCGCTGACACCGCGAAACAAGCGCAGCTCCGATTCATTTTCGTCCACAATCCGTTTCACGATCAGCCCTTTGCCTTCGCGGGTCAGAATTGTTCGTTCTTTGAGCGGGGTTCTGCCGCCGATGATCGTTGCAAGCCGCTGAAGACTGACAACCTGAACATGCATGATACCGTTCGTATCCAGTTCATCAAACAGCATCCGCTCCGCTTCATAAGTGAACTGTTCCGGCACGCACAGAAAAATCCGTTCCGTGCGGGGCAAAGCGGCAATGCTTTGCAGTATTTGTCTCGTTTTCCCTGAGCCCTGTCTTCCGCAGCAGATGCGAACCATTCGTTTGTGCCCCCTTGCTTTCGTATTACAAAGAGAGGACGAGCTTCACTCGTCCTCTTCCAGCAGCTTCACTTTCATCAGCATATCGATCTCGAGTCTGAGTCGTTTGATGGCAGCAGCATATTCGTATGTTTCGGCAGTCGTATACAGCAGAATCTGCCGTTTCGGGTTGGGTGTCTGCATATCGTTTGATTCCAGATAGTCTTTGAGTATGGACACCTGTTCTTTCGCGGGATCCAAAAAAATCAATTCGGGATACAGTGCGCCGATTTCCCGCTTGATAATGGGGAAATGACTGCATCCGAGCAACAGATATTTCACACTCGGATCCTTCTCGAGAATCGGATCGACACATTCTCGGATCTTATCCGTCAAAAGTTCGATATCATCCATCTGGCTGTCAATGATTTTCGGCAGCGATGCGCTTGAATTCGAAATAACGCGTATATCGGGATGATAAGCGTTGATCGTATTTTCGTAAGTGCGGTTTTTTACGGTCGCGCAGGTCGCAATGACCCCCACAGACCCCTGATTCGTTGATGCGGCAGCAACGGATCTCGCTCCTGCATCCACAATACTGAAAAGCGGCACATTACTTTTTAAATACGGTAATTGAGACGAAATCGTATTGCATGCCAACAGGATCGCTTTGACGCCGATATGCTCCAGATAAGCAATCATACGATTTGCCAAATCGATAATTTCATCATTCTCTTTGTTGCCGTACGGCATCCGTTTCGAATCGCCGAAATAAATGACGGATTCGTTCGGCAGCAGTTTATTCATTTGTACAACGGCAGTCAGTCCTCCGACACCGGAATCGAGGATTCCGATCGGTAAATCTCTGTTCATATTGCTCCTTATTATCTGTTCGTATTATACCACAGGAGCATTTTATCAAGAATGGTTCGACTGACGTTCTGCTTGTTTTTTCGTTTTTTCTTCGGCGGACTTGATCGTATGCAGTATCTTTTTTGCATAAGAAGACAGCGTATTTGCTTCGATAATCATTTCCATCGCAATTTTCAACAGTGCAATATCGCTTTCGTCATCACCCATCTGTTTGAGTACCTGATCGAGACGCTCGGCAATTTTATGCACCTGTTCGTTCTGCATTTCCGCAAAGACATCATATTGTCTGGAAATGTTTTCCTCTTGCGCTTTATCGATAAATATAGTAATATCATTGATAGGAAGAATTTGTTTGAATACGCACATCATCAAAATGCTGGTCAGATGCGTTTTGTTGTATTTTTTGTTAACGGGACGAGGAATAATTCCATCCTTCGTATAGTTATTGATCATCGAAGGGGTAATGATTTTATCGCTTTCGTTGGTGAACGCTTCCAATTGTTTTGAAATAAACGTAATCACCTGATCCATATACAGATCAATATCAGGCATGCTTTGCGCAGTGATAATCTGGTATTCTTTAAACGGCTCATTCCACTCTTTGAGTTGTTCTGCCTTTGAATTCATAACAAAATTCCTCCTTGTAACGATTTTATTATAACACAGCAAAAATAAATACTCAACTCATCATAACTATTGACAATTATATCGATATGATATAATATAGTTTTGAAAACCGTATGAAATAGTTTAGATGTTGTTGAGGTGTATTATGGATACTGTTCAGGTATGGGGAGACTCAATTCTCAAAGGTGTTGTTTACGATGATGCGTCCGGCAAGTATGTATTGCTGAAGGATAACGCATTGTCCGAAGCCCGGGATATTACAGACATTCAATTTGAAAATTTCAGTAAATTCGGACAAACCATTCTGCGTGCAGAACCAAGGCTGATTAAACATTTGGATGATGTCTCGCTTCCGGATACCATTATTTTGGAACTTGGCGGAAACGACTGTGACTTTGATTGGAAAGCCGTCGGCGATGCACCGGATGAAAAACATGAACCGAATACGCCTTTGGAAATCTATAAACAGACATTGACCAAACTCATCGATATGATCATGGAAAAAGGCATCAAACCGGTTATTGCCTCGCTGCCGCCCCTTGATTATCAAAGATATTTCAACTGGGTCACAAAACCGGCCGACGTCTCCAAAGACGGCGTGCTGAAATGGCTGAAAACGCCTTACACCATCTATTCCTGGCACGAAAGTTATGACAAATGTGCAAAGGAAATTGCAAAAAAGATGCATGTAGCGGTGATTGATGTACGCAGTGAATTTTTGAAACAAGACGATTATACGCAGCTGATGTGTTCGGACGGTATCCATCCGAATGAAAAAGGGCAACATTTAATCGGAGAAACAATTGCTAATTTTTTAAAAAGCAATCCATTCAGTCGAAAGACTGCTAAAAATACAGATTAAATGGGAATTTAAGGAGTGAGCATGAAAAATTTTATCATTACAACCGACATCAACTGCGATTTACCTCAGGAGATTTACGAAAAATTCGATATCCGTTCCATGCAGTTGCATTATATTCTGGAAGGAATCGATTATGCGGGAAATGATGAAAGGATCACGCCCGCTGATTTTTATGAAAAAATGCGTTCGGGTTCTATGCCGCAAACCATGCAGGTCAATCCCGCGCATGCAAAAGAAGTATTCAAAAGCTGCATTGACGAAAATTGTGATATTCTGCACATCGGCTTTTCCTCTGCGCTCAGCGGCAGTGTGGGAAGCGCGCAGTTGGCAGCGGAAGAACTGAAAGAAGACTATCCCGACGCAAAAATCATTGTTGTGGATTCTCTGTGTGCATCACTCGGTCAGGGACTGCTTGTTTACAAAGCGGCTCAGCAAAAAGCCCTGGGAAAATCACTGGAAGAAACCGCAGCATGGACGGAAGAAAATAAACTGCATGTTTGCCACTACTTTACGGTAGATGATTTGAATCATTTGGCAAGAGGCGGACGCATCTCAAAATCGGCTGCAATGATTGGCACTGTGATGAAAATCAAACCGGTCATGCATGTTGACAACGAAGGTCGTTTGATTCCTTTATATAAGGCAAGAGGCCGAAAAATTGCTCTCAATGATCTTATCGAAGAAATGAAGAAACATGTCGGCAGCATGAAAAACGACATCGTATTCATCTCACACGGAGATTGCATCGAAGAAGCACAATATGTGGCAGATCAGATTAAAGCTGAATTCGGCATCGAAGACTTCGTTATCCACTATGTCGGACCGACCATCGGTGCCCATTCGGGACCCGGCACGATTGCACTGTTTTTTATGGGAGACGCAAGGTAATCAAAAAATATACAAAAAAACAGACGCGAATCGATTGCGTCTGTTTTTGCATTTGGCGAACGATCAGGATATTTCAAAGGTCGGACTGATATTCAGATGGATCTGCTCTGCGATTTCATTGATCCGCGAAAGGATCACGTCAATCTCTTCCAGCGATGCACCCATCGGGAGCAATCGTGCTCTCGTATGGAATTCTGCTATTTCTTTCGCCGTCAGATTCATGTTGACGTGTCTGGATTCATTTACAACAAGACTCGCGAACGGAAGAAAGAGCAATTTTTCCATGAAAAATTCCTTCTCTCCATAAGAGGATCCGAATCTGCTTGCCAATTTATGTCCGGATGCGGAGAGATCATCGATTGCCCACGTTTCGACATTGCCGATAATCTCACCCACAAATCTTGTGTAATTCGGATATCGTATATACGAATCCGTATTGATTCTGTAATCCAGCAACGGATCAAGTAACGGATCGACTTCTTTATCCGGAAACGTGTTTTTTATTTTTTCGACGGTAACCTCGCGACGTTTCTTGACGATTTCCAGATAAACGATGTGCCCGATGTTTTCAATCGATTTAAAATGATATACGATTGTACCAATATTGACATCGGCCTTTTTTGATATCTGAATATATGTGGTATTCTTTAATCCATTTTTGTAAAACAGTTCTTTTGATTTTTCCAATATCCTGCTTTTTGTTTCTTCACCCGCTTTGTAGTTAGCCATTGATCTCCCCACATGGTTTTTGATAATTGTATACAATGAAATGAAAGAAATCAATGTGAAGCTGCAAAAATCTAAAATTATATTTTTGCAATATTATAAATTTTACTAAAATAACAAATTAATAACTTTATAATATTTTATTTATAACACCATTGACAATTTAATAAGTTTATAATATTATAATTTTATAAATTTATACAAGGAGGCTGGCTTCATGAGTACAAATGAACTCTCAGGAGACATCAAACAACAGGTACACAAAGTACAACAGCGCGGATGGCTGATCTTAACACCCGCCGTCATTTCCTATCTCGTTTTCGTTCTGGTAAGAACGGCAGGCGGCACGCTTGCATCGGGGCTGATCGATGAACTGGGCATCACACCTTCACAGGTCGCAATGTTTACTTCGATCTTCACTTATGTCTACGCATTTGCAAATTTACCTGCAGGTGTCGTCACCGACATTCTCGGTGCACGCTGGACAATGTCAATTTCCTATACCTTAATCGCAATCGGATGCATGTTCCTGGCATTCAGCAGCTCATTTAATATGCTGTTGGTCGGTCGCGCACTGATGGGTCTCGGCGGTTCCGCAGTTTACGCAGGACTTTGCAAAACAGCAGTAGGCTGGAAGCGCTCAAGAGATTATGCGGGCTTTACCGGTCAGGCAATGGCAATATCCAAAATCGGAACATTACTCGCGGCAACACCGTTGGTATTGGCAGTAAAAGCCATCGGAAGAAAAGACTCCATGCTCTACATCTCAATTGCTGTTATCGCAATTACCATTGCACTTTTCCTCTTGATTCGCGATAACCCCGAATCGGTCGGAATGAAATCCATCGATGAGTTGGAAGGCAATGAAAAACGTGTATTGAAAGCTCAGAATCCCCTCAAAGGTGTGGGTAAACTGATCATTCAGCCGCAGGTTTGGCTGGTAGTTCTGGTCTCGGTTACATTCAATTCAGCAATCAATACCGTCATCACTAACTGGGGACAAACCATGCTCAAACAGGGTGCGGGCTTCGCACCGACCGTAGCGGCCAATATTATCATGATCAATACCATTTGCGGTATTATCACAGGTTTCCTGTTGGCCTTCGTTCTTAAAAAGCTGAGCCTCAAACAGGTGACATACATTTCATTCACCTTGTTCGGAATCGCATTGGCGATGCTTACTTTCTTCTTTACGAAACTCGGTGTTACCGGATTCAGTATCGCATATGCAATGATGGGATTGGGCGCAAGCTTTGAAATTTCTTCTCTGTTCGCAATTGCCAGAAACATGGTTACAAGCAAAAACAACGGTACCGTCGTAGGGCTCTTGAACTTCATCGCATGGCTGTTGGGTGCATCTGTTTCCACAACCATCTGGGGGAAAATTATTGATTCCACTTATTCCTCAGGAAGCTTCCAGAAAGCAGTTCTGATGCAGCTGATTATCCTCGCTGTCGGATTCGTTTGTTTCTTGTTCGTAAAAGACAAAACAATCCCGGCATTGGCAGACGAACAAAAAGCCGCCTAATAACAGCTTTTGCAAATGACAGAAAGAAAGGTAAGCTACTAAATGGATACAGAAAAAATAATTTATGAAAAAGGAAAGCTCTTTGATGATCTGTACAGTGAGATCATTCCTGAGAGAATTCCGATAGATTTCAATCTCTCCAGCGAAGTATATATTGCCAACGCAGGACTTCCGCTTGGCAAAACCATGTGGACCCTGGACGGACTGGAAGAAGCAATGGGCAAAATCGTCCCGAATGTCAAATCCGATATCCTTCCGAAGGATTCGGGTCGTCTCCCCTTGTTTTCACAAATATCAGGTTCGGTCGCAAGCGTCATGAGTGCCACAGGGTTTATGCAGCATCCGGAAACAACATCCATGCAGGTGGAAGAATATGACGAATTTATCGCATCCCCATACGATTTTATCGTCGAAAAGCTGCTGAATCGCTTGTTCCCGAAAATGACGGATAACCCGCAGCGTGCGATGCTTGTGTTGCACATGGCTTTGCAGACAAAAGATGACACTATGAAAAAATTTGGTGCGGCATATGCCAATGTTTCAAAAAAATACGGTTTTTACAACATTCCGGGGCAGTACAATTCCCGCGCACTGGCACCACTTGACATCGTAGCGGATCATCCGCGCGGATTTACCGGAATGAGCAAAGACCTCAAACGATGCCCTGACAAGGTAATCGCGGCAGCAGAAGCTGTGTTACCGCTGCTCGTGCAGGCAGCAAAACCGGCACAGACCTCCCATTTGGGCAGTGCATGGATGCCGGGTCACATGCCGACCTTTATGAGAACGGCAGAATTCGAAAAATTCTATTATCCGACCTTCTCCAAACTGATTCACGCAACAGCAGAAAACGGACAGGCATTTAAAATCTTCTGTGAAGATGATTGGACAAGATATTTCGATCATCTTCAGGACCTGCCGCAGGGAACCAGATTAATCTTTGAATACGGAGATCCGAAACTCGCAAAAGAAAAACTCGGCAAAAAACATATTCTTTCCGGATTCTACCCGATCACACTGCTCAAGACCGGAACAAAAGAACAGTGTGTGGACAAAGCCAAGGAATTGATCGACATTCTGGCACCGGGCGGAAACTATTACTTCAACTTTGACAAAACTATTCTGACGCTGAACAGCATCAACCTCGAAAATCTGTATGCTGTCATCGATTATGTGCATGAAAACGGGAAATACGAAAATGCCGGTCAGCGTTCTACGGTACAAGACAAAAAAGACACCATCAAACCGGTACTCAAAGATATCCCGAAATTCAAAACAAAATACTACATTCCGGAAGAGCAGTACCGTGCGGAAAACAAATATATTCTGCCGGAATGCGAAGAAATTATGTACAAGCAGGTACAGCAACAGGAAGACGCTATGTTTAAATCCATCATGAATTTATTCTAGCATTGGCAACCGAAAAAAGCGCTGCGCTTCATCCACTCACGGTTCGTTACATCAGAGCTCTTACAGATGACGCGCAGTACCTGCCCGACACAGTTCGCAACAATGTGTTCATCAAATGAAATAGAATGAAATAGGGTGATTTTCACCCTATTTCATTCCAAATAAATATCTGGGAGCAAATATGAATATTGCTGTCATCGGATTAATCATCATGGGCTTAACGATCGTATTGTTCGTTTTGGATGTTTTGCCCAGTGCAACCGTAGCCATGCTGGGGTGCGCCATGATGGTTGTCTTTCACGTATGTTCTATTGGAGAAATATTATACGGATTCGGCGGAAGCATCGTGCTTCTGGTTTTCGGAATGCAGTTATTCGGGGAAGCAATCTTCTCTTCGGGCACGGCTGCATTGATCGGAGGATTGGCAGTAAAGCTTTCAAAAAACAAAGAACGCAGATTTCTGTTGATTGCATGCATTCTCTCTGCTGTTCTTTCGGCATTCCTCACAAATACCGCAGTCATCATTATGATGCTCGCGATCGGGGCAAGCGTTGCGGCAAAATCGCAGAACATGAAGATGAAGAATCTTTCGATTCCAATTGCGATTGCAGCAATCTTCGGCGGTCAATGCACACTGGTAGGCTCAACCACACAACTCACATCCAGCGGCATTCTCCAGAATCTGACCGGAGAAAGCTTTGGCATGTTTTCACTGGCTTATCTGGGTATTCCCGCAACAATTTTTATCATAGTCTACATGGTATTTGTTGGTTACCCGATGGGAAAAAAGATTTGGGGTAACGACAATACTATCCGCGAAGCGGCAACAGAACCGGCGCAGATTGATCTCGCTCAGTACGACAAGAAAAAAGTGATCATCGTCAGCATCATTTTTGCTGGTATGATGCTCTTGTTTGCAACCGGATGGGTCGATTCCGGCATCACGGCAATGCTCGGCGGTCTGCTGTGCGTCATTACCGGCTGTGTTTCACAAAAGGAAGCTTTTCGCAAATTAGATTGGAACGTATTGATCTGGCTTTGCTGCTGCCTTGGTCTTGGCAATGCACTCAATGTCAGCGGCGGTTCAAAAATGATCGGCGGCGCACTCTTTTCATTATTCAGCACAAATGACAGCGCATTTTTCCTATTCGCTGTCATGGTTTTCCTAAGCATGGCGATGAGCCAGGTGATGTCGAATATGACTACAATCCTGATCCTGCTGCCTGCGACACTGAGTATGATCATACCGCTCGGACTGAACCCGTATCTGTTTGCCTACGGTATCAACTTCGGTGCGGCACTGACCTTTTTAACGCCCCTGGCAAGCGGACACATCGGGTTCACTCTGACCTCGGGCTACCGATTTATGGACTATGTCAAATACGGACTGATTCCATCGACCATTGTCTATCTGATGATTGTTTTTATCAGTCCGCTTTTCTTCCCACTGACCGTTTGAACCGACTTTTGAAAAAAACCTGATAGAAAAACAGGCAGTCTTGTATGATGACTGCCTGTTTTTTTGCTTTCCTGTCTATGCAAACAACACAAAGTATCCGAGAACGATGATTCCGAGCGCAATGCGATACCAACCGAATACTTTAAAGTTTTTCTTTTTAATATAGTTCATCAGGAACTTGATCGCGAACAGCGACACGAGAAATGCAGTGAGCATCCCTACGAGCAAAACAGTCAGTTCGGACAGAGTGAACGCGAATCCGAATTTCACCAGCTTGAGCGCACTGGCACCGAACATGATGGGAATGGAAAGAAAGAACGAATATTCCGCGGCAATCTCACGCTTCGCACCGAGCAGAATACCGCCCAGAATGGTTGCTCCGGAACGGGAGGTGCCGGGAATCAGAGAGAGTACCTGAAATACGCCGATGATGAATGCCGCTTTATAACTCAGTTCGGAAAAATCACGGATGGTGGCGCGTCGGTGTTGATTGTAGTTTTCGATCAGAATGAAGAGCACACCGTACAGAATGAGTGTGATTGCCACAGTGATATAGTTATAAACATGCGCGTCCAACCAGTCATCGAGCAAAAAACCAAGTATGGCAGCCGGCAGGCAGCCGACAATGACTTTACCCCAAATTTGGAACGTCTCATGCTTTTCGTCAGCGGTCTTTTTCGGAGAGAACGGATTGAGTTTATGAAAATACAGAATGACGACTGCAAGAATTGCGCCAAGCTGAATAACAACAAGAAACATCTCTTTAAACGCGTCGGAAGCGCTCAGCTTCAAAAATTCATCCACCAGGATCATATGTCCTGTGCTGCTGATGGGCAGCCACTCTGTGATTCCTTCGACGATACCGAGGATAATCGCTTTCAACAATTCGATGATCATACTTTATCCTTTCGGGTTGGCGTTCGGTTCTAAATGATAGAACGTCCGAACGGCAGGTTTGTCTTCATATGGTTGTTATTTTATGCCTGCACACTGCGGAAATCAAGAAGATACGCAATGTTTTCTCAACAAGGCACATTGCCGTCCAATAATCCGATCTGACATGTCTTGCACGAATGTACTTTGCGCACCGTGACGCGGTCGTCTTCCTGCACCAAAGAGCACAGCATCGCGGCGTGCGGATCGTACTGCACAACATTGCGATTCACCGTTTCGGAACTGAAATTCGCATAGCAGTAACGGCATCCATGCAGACAGGTGTTGTACGCACCGATATCAATACTTTGCGCGCAACCGCATTTGTTGCGCTGGTTTTTGTCTTTGGGGACAGAGAGCGGAATTCCTCCGATCTGCGCCAACAAAGATGCATCGATGCATGAGCCGTTCAACACCCCGAATGCCGAAAAATCTGTGTCCTCCGCGCAGCATTTGATTGCAAGACCGTATGCTCTTGCAATTTGCGAGAATACTTCGATCATTTCACGTTTCTGCGTTGTTGCGATCTCTGTAAGGTTCAATCCTTTCGCGTTGCGCAGCGTTTTTTTATAATGATCGACAAAGCTGACGCTGCACAATTCGGTATATCCGCTCAACCTTTTTGCCAACGCTTCAAATTGTCTGATGTGATACTCCGCCGTATAATCCCGATTGATCAATATAGGGTCATAGCGCCAGATCACGCGATGCGATCCAATGCGATCCGAAAGTGCTTGGAATGTATGGATGACGCAGTCGTTTTTGGATGGTACATTTACTTCAACATCCGCACGGTACGGATTGAGCGTGAATTGAACGTAATATGGATAATCCGCAAGTTCGTTCAGACGGGAAATCATGGGTGCAGGATTCTTCGTCCAGAAAACAATGCCGTCCACTACGTCTCGCGACAGACTTACCTTGCTGATTTGATGCGGATTCATCGGGTTGCGCACCAGCACATACCCTTCGCTGAGACGGTTGAAAAACCATTCGGAATAAAAAGCCGGAATGTCCGTGCGCCTGCTTGCGCTGATGATCATACGATCCCCCTAGAGCACATATTATGTTTCACTGATTTGTTTCCCTCCGCCCGGCAGCACAATATTGACAAACAGCGACACCCCGATACCGATGAGCGTATCAAGCATACGGTTGGCGGCGAACAGATACGGATTGATATCCGTGATATGTGCGACGGTGATACTCAGAAACACGACGCAGGTAATGTACGCCACTGTTGATTTTTTCACACAGACGGCAGTATAAATGAGCGGAATCAGAAACAGGGATAATATCAGATAATAAACATATAGAGAACTCTCTATATTAAAGGCGCGATCCAGGAAAAGCAGAATGATACCGTAAATTCCGCCGATGAACGTACCGATCGTTCGGTTCAGCCCTGTCTTCAGACTGGTCTGCCGATCCGGCTGCATACAGAGAATGGCAGCGATCATCGAGTAAAACGGTTCCTGCGCGCGCAAAATGTCAATGATGCAGCACAGATAAACCGCAACGACGGTTTTGATAATGCGCATGCCGACTTTCGGCAGTTTCTTCTTTGGCTCGGTTTGCTGCTGATCCATATCCATCCCAGTCTTTTTCTTTCTATTGTAGCAAAAAGATAACTTTTTCGAAACAGAAAGGGGTATTTAGAGGAAATGATTGCGTGCAATCTGCATGAACAATTCCATAGGAGGAGAAAAATATTTGTTTTTGTGCGCAATCAGGCTGAACCTGCGCATGAAAGTGATATCTTCGAGCGCGAGGCACTGCAGCATTCCTTCGTCCAGTTCCCGTCCGACAAGGCGCTTCGCAATGACGCCGATGCCGAGTCCCTGGAGCGCAGGTGCTACGATCCCGTCAGAATCGGCGCATTCCCAAATGAGCCTCCAGTTCAGATCGTGCGCAATCATCGTGCGTTCAAACAATTCTCTGGTACCGCTGCCCTGTTCCCTTAAAATCACATCAATCCCGTTCAGATCTTCTTTTTCTATCCGCTGCTTTCCGTATAACGGATGCGTCTTTCCGCAGACCAGAGCCACCTCATCCTCTGCGACAGCCTCCTGGCGCAAATCTTCGGAATGAATGCTTCCTTCCACCAAAGCAAGGTCGAGTTCGTTCGAGAGAAGCATTCGCTCGATGTCTGCCGTATTTTTCACAACGACACGCATTTGCAGCGATGGCAGCCACGTCTGCATTTTTATGATCAATTCAGGCAGCACGGTACTCCCGACCGTCAGGCTGGCACCGATACGAATCAGCCCGGTTTCTTCGCTGGAAGCAACACCGCGTTCCATTTCGTCGTACATGGAGGTAATCTGCCTGGCGTACCGTGCAAGATAACTGCCCGCCTCCGTAATATAAATCCGCTTGCCGATACGATCAAACAAGCGCACGCCGTACTGACGCTCCAGTTCCGCGATCACCTGACTGACCGAAGGCTGCGAAATCATGAGCTGATTAGCAGCCTTTGAAATGCTTTGTTCGTCCGTGACGCATAAAAATATGCGCAAATGGTGGATTGACATGACTTCTCCAATACATAGGCGTTTTACTATGATTATTATATTAAATATAGTATTTTACTTTTGCTTTGTCAAGCACTACAATAAAGCTAATCTTTCCCTTCAGAATGGAGCTGACCCCATGAGTAAATTCAAACAATACCTCCCCGGCATACTGATGTGTCTGGCAATTGCTGTTCCGTCGTCCCTTCTGGGCAAACGGATCCCTGTGGTCGGCGGTCCCGTATTCGGTATCGTCATCGGCATTATCACAGCCGCAATCAAACGTCCGTCACACTTTGAAATGGGGATCAAATACACGTCAAAGAAGATTTTGCAGTACGCGATTATTCTGCTCGGTTTCGAAATGAACCTCTTTTATGTGTTTACGGTAGGCGCAGATTCGCTGCTGATTATTATCAGCACATTAACCACGTCTTTTCTGGTGGCTTATTTTGCGAGCAAAGCCTTGAAGATCGAAGGCAAGACCGCGACGCTTGTCGGTATCGGCACCTCCATCTGCGGCGGCTCCGCCATTGCGGCAACCGCACCTGTGATCGGCGCGAGCGATGAAGAAATCGCGCAGTCGATTTCAACAATCTTCCTGTTTAACATCATCGCTGTCTTTATCTTTCCCGCACTCGGACATCTGTTCGGACTTTCCGACACAGGCTTTGGCATGTGGGCTGGTACGGCGATCAATGACACCTCCTCGGTCGTCGCGGCAGGCGTATCGTGGAGCGAAACTGCGGGTAATTCCACCGCACTTCAGTTGGCAACGATTGTAAAACTGACCCGCACGCTGATGATCGTTCCGATCACGCTCGTCCTTGCCGTTTACACATCGCGAAAATCTGCAAAAAAAGAAGGCGAATCTTTTCATTTCGCGCGAATTTTTCCTTGGTTTGTGCTCGGATTTCTGGCAGCCGCACTTATCAACACGTTTCTTGGTATGCCCGCCTCCGTGTCGGGCACGCTTGTTTCCGTCGGTAAATTTATGATCGTGATGGCGATGAGTGCCATCGGGCTGAATACGAACCTGAAGAAGCTGCTGACAAATGGAATCCGACCGATCCTGCTTGGGCTGCTGTGTTGGATCGCGGTTGCGGGCATGTCGCTTCTGGTGCAGCATCTGACGGGAATGATATAAAATAACCAAAAGTCTGCACCCATCATACTAACATCAAACAAATATCAGAAAGTGCAAATCCGCTGTTTTGGATTTGCGCTTTGTTGAGACAATTCACACCCTCTATATCGCCGAAACGAGGTACCATCCGATTTGACAGAATACTCAAATTCTGTTATAATAAAAATTAAAGTTGCTGGGGGTGCCGCACGGACGGCTGAGATGATACCCTTACGACCTGATTCGGTTAACGACCGACGTAGGGAAGCAGATTTATTTCTAGTTACCCTCCATATTTTTAGGAGGTTTTTTTTATGGATTTACAAACTTTTTTTGAAAGCACAACAGGACAGCTTATCACCGCTGCTGCAGTCATTCTGCTCCTGGTGCTTATTTTTTTGCTCGGCGGAACAGAGAAAAAATCAAATGGTAAAGCACTTGCCCTTTCGGCGCTGCTGATTGCGATTGCTTTTGTCGCAAACAATATTCTGCCGCATATTCATCTTCCGCAAGGAGGAAGCGCAACATTCTTCTCGATGTTTTTCCTTTTCTTGATCGGATATATCCTCGGACCAAAGCAAGGAATACTCGCAGGTGTCGCATTCGGTCTGCTGAATTTCCTGTTCAATCCGTCCGCTTATTATCCGCTTCAGATTTTGATGGATTACCCGGTTGCTTTCGGTATGCTTGGAATCGGCGGATTTTTCAGAAACCGGAAAAACGGTATGATCGTGGGCTATCTTGTCTCCATCTTTGGCAGGTTTCTTGTCAGTTTTCTCTCCGGTGCCCTTTTTTTCGCGGCATATACACCCGAGGGCTATCATGCATGGACATGGTCTTTTCTTTACAATATCACCTACATCGGACTGGAAGGCATGCTCACGGTTCTGATTATGCTGATACCGGTTGTAAAAAATACGATCACCCGTCTCAAAAGAGAATATTAAAGGAGATCGGAACATAGGAATGAATAAAAAGGATTGCAGGAAAGACGCGGTTTAATAGAGAAATTTATTGAACCATACCCCAGACCGATACGGGAAAGAGAGATGTCACAGGTTTTGTGGCTTCTTTTCTTTTTTTATACAATCAGCCACTTGATTTTTCGTCCCAAAAATTATATGATATTTGGGACGAAAGGAGAGCTTGATATGCGTGACATCAATACAGAAAAATTAAAAAAACGACTTGATGAGCTTGGAAATGATGCCGTCTTTATAGCTAACGATTTTTTGGATATCGCGGATTATGAAATTGTTCGCAAAGCTTTGAATCGTTTGTCTGATGATGGGAAAATAAAGAAAATCCTGCGCGGCATATATTACTGTCCGCGATTTAGTGCGCTTTTGAAGGAGCACGAAACGCCCTCTCCGCATCAAGTAGCAATGGCGATAGCGCGGAAATTCAACTGGAATATTGCCCCGTCAGGAACAACCGCTTTAAATATGCTGGGCTTATCTACACAAGTTTCTGCCAAGTGGAGCTACATCAGCGATGGAGCATATAATAGCTTTGAGCTTGACAACATCACTATTGAATTTAAGCATCGCAATAACCGGGAAATCACCGGAATGAGTTACAAGACCGCCTTGATAATTCAAGGCATCAAGGCTCTTGGCAAGGGGAATGTTGAAAATGCGGCGATTGAAAAAATCAGAACATTATTGACAAAAAACGAACAGCAAAAATTATTGAGTGAGGCCAAGCCTACGACGGTTTGGGTTTATCAAGTTATAAGACAAATTTGTAAAGGGGACTGATATGTACAGCATCTTGAAGCTGTCCGAGGAAGAACAACGCACTATTTTTCGTAACACCGCTCAAAAAATGGGTGTTCATGAAGCCATTATTGAAAAGGATTATTGGGTTTGCTTGATACTGGATTACCTTTTTGATAAAAGCCGCTTTCAGAAGTATTTAACTTTCAAGGGAGGAACGAGCCTTTCCAAGTGCTTCAATCTAATAAAGCGATTTTCCGAGGATATTGACCTGATTTTGGATTGGAGATTGCTGGGGTATGAAAAGGACGAACCGTGGCAGGAGCGATCAAAGACAAAGCAGGATGCTTTTAATAAAGAATCAAATGCGAAAGTCGAAGTTTTCCTTGCCAATGAGTTTCTGCCGATCTTTATCTCGGACTTATCAACTATTATTGGCAAAGAAGCAAATGCTGAAATTGAAAGATCAGACCCGCAAACCGTCAGTTTCCATTATCCGCAACTTTTCAGTATGGAGTCCATTTTACAGTCAATCCGCTTGGAGATAGGCTCATTAGCTGCTTGGACGCCTGCAGTTGAAAGGACCATCACACCTTATATCTTTGAATATTATCCTAAATTGGTGCAAATTCCATCTATCTCCGTTTTTGCCTGTTCAGCGGAAAGAACCTTTTGGGAGAAAGTCACGATACTGCACCATGAAGCGAACCGACCTGAACATCTTGATATGCCAATGAGATATTCCCGTCACTACTATGACTTACACTGCATCGCGCAATCAGAGTATAAGACTGTTGCATTAAGGCAGCTTAATCTGCTCCAAAAAGTTGTTGATTTTAAAATGAAATTCTACCCAAGAGCCTGGGCAAAATATGAGGAAGCCTTACCAGGTTCAATAAAACTCATTCCGCCGAGTTCTCGTTTTAAAACTTTGCGGAATGACTATGAAGGTATGACTGAAATGTTGTTCGGTAAATATCCTTCTTTTGACGAGTTAATGCAATCCATTTCAAGCTTGGAAACCGCAATCAATCAAATCTCGTTTGCTTCTCGGCAATGAAGCAAACGAGGCATTGCCGCGCTGAGAATGCCTCGTTTGCATTTTAACATTTTGTATGCCCATGGTTCAATAAAAAACATAAGAAACCCGCCTAAAGACTGCGATCTTTTTTTTTGCGGTGATTTTCTGTTGCATCATACGCACAAAGCTTTATAATAGTAAATAAGAAAAAACGCAGACGTCATTCTACCCTACCCGCGTGAGCAGAACACACGCAGAAAACAAAAATCAAACGAGGTAAATAAAGCATGGCACATTACATTGAAGAGCCTTCCCACACATTCAGCGAATATCTGTTAATCCCGGGATATTCTTCGACTGATTGTATGCCCGGGAATACTTCATTGAAAACACCGATTACGAAATACAGAAAAGGCGAACAGCCGTCTCTTTCGATCAATATTCCGCTTGCTTCAGCGATCATGCAATCCGTATCGGACGATAATATGGCAGTTGCGCTCGCACGGGAAGGCGGCATTTCTTTTATCTACGGTTCTCAGTCTGTCGAACGACAGGCGGAAATGGTCAAAAAAGTAAAACGCTACAAGGCAGGGTTCGTCTCCAGCGATTCCAATATCCGACCGGATCAGAGCCTGGCAGATTTGTTGGCGCTGAAAGCGAAGACCGGGCATTCCACCACAGCCGTAACGGATGACGGAACGCTCAACGGCAAGCTTTTGGGCATTATCACCAGCAGAGATTACCGTGTCAGCCGTCTTGATCCAAGCACAAAAGTCAGCGAATTCATGACCCCGCTGGATCATATTATTTACGCAAAAGAAGGCATCAGTTTGCAGGAAGCAAATGATATTATCTGGGACAATAAACTGAACTGCCTGCCGATCCTCGACAACAACACCAGACTGACTTCTTTCGTATTCCGAAAAGACTATGACCTGCACAAAGAAAACCCGCTTGAACTGCTTGACTCCGCACAGCGCTATCTTGTCGGTGCAGGCATCAACACAAAGGATTACGCGCAGCGTGTACCTGCACTGGTTGATGCGGGAGCTGATATCCTGTGCATCGACTCTTCCGAAGGCTATACGGAATGGCAGAAATTAACGATCGCATTTATCCGTGAAAAATACGGCGAAAGCGTAAAAGTCGGCGCAGGCAATGTCATCGACAGAGAAGGATTCCGCTTTCTCGCAGATGCGGGTGCTGACTTCATCAAAGTCGGTATCGGCGGCGGCGCAATCTGCATCACCAGAGAAGCAAAAGGCATCGGGCGTGGTCAGGCAACTGCCGTTATCGAAGTGGCAAACGCACGCAACGAATATTTCGAAGAAACCGGCGTTTATATCCCGATTTGTTCCGACGGCGGGATTGTGCATGATTATCACCTCACGCTGGCATTGGCGATGGGGAGCGATTTCTGCATGCTGGGCAGATATTTTGCCCGTTTTGACGAAAGCCCGACGAACAGAGTGATGGTAAACGGCAGTTATATGAAAGAATATTGGGGTGAAGGTTCGGAGCGTGCACGCAACTGGCAGCGTTATGATATGGGAGGAGAATCCAAACTCTCATTTGAAGAAGGTGTTGACTCGTATGTACCGTATGCCGGCAGCCTGCGGGATAATCTGAACACGACGCTGTACAAAGTCCGTTCCACCATGTGCAACTGCGGTGCGCTCACCATACCGGAATTGCAGCAGAAAGCGAAACTAACCCTTGTTTCCGCAGTCAGCATCACAGAGGGCGGTGCGCACGACGTTGTGCTCAAGGACATCAACAGCATTCCCATGAAATAATGCGCGAATGTACGCAAAACAAAATAGATACAAAAAAGCAGGAGAAATTGATCTCCTGCTTTTTTTACTCCAAATTTATGCTCACGGCTCAAACAAATACCGCATCATCCGCTCGGGCTGATCCAGAAACTGCTTGCTGAGTGTATACGCTTCGGTTTCTTTATAAGGTGTTTTCGTAATACCGTTTCCGTTAAAAACATAAATATCCGCATCGGGATAAGCAAGCAGAATCGGCGAATGTGTAGCGATGATAAACTGCGCATTACATTTCACCAGCGCATCCATGCGTCCGAGCAGAGCAAGCTGACTCTGCACCGAAAGCGCAGCTTCCGGCTCATCCAACAAATAGAGTCCGTTTCCGCCGAATCGGTTCAGTACCAAAGACAGAAAGCTCTCCCCGTGCGATTGACTGTGCAGAGATTTTCCCCCGTAACTTTGCAGCATCGGTCCGATTTCTTCCAATCGGTCAATTTCGGTTGCGACATTGTAAAAGCTTTCGGCGCGCAGAAAAAATCCGCCGTTCGGTTTTTTTGTTCCTTTTGCGAGCAGGATACTCCGATAAAGTTCCGAGTGTGTTTCCTTTGACGCAAAATGAAAATTCTTCGTTCCGCCTTCCGCGTTGAATCCGTAAGCAGCGGCAATCGCTTCGAGCAGGGTTGATTTGCCCATTCCGTTTTCCCCCGCAAAGAACGTAACCGGTTTTGAAATACGCAGTTCTTCAAACCCGCTCAGAACAGGAATATGAAAGGCATAGCTGTCTTCATACGGACGTTCTCTGTCCAGTTTGATTGCCTTGATATAAAGTTCTCGTTGCGCACTCACAGATCAGAGCCTCCTCCCACGGGACAGATCATACGGCACGTGTTGCAGTTGCAAACCGAAAAACCGCGTGCATTTGTCGTGTACGTGAACGCTCTGCATCGCTGTTGATTGACAGTCGTGCCGTTGAGCGCACCCGTCGGGCAGCTGTCGAGACATTTTCGGCACCCTTCGAGACACAGCTCTTGCGCAAGCGGATCGGATTCCAAACGCAGATCAGTCAATACGGCGCCGATATTGATGCGGTTGCCGTATCGTTCGTTCAGGATCAGTGTATTCTTTCCCATGCTGCCGATACCTGCAAGCAGAGCGGCATGGCGCATCGATACTATACCGCGTCCTTCTTTTTGTGTTTCGTCCCAATATTCATACGGAGTATCCGAAGGCAGCGGCACTGCGGCACAGCCGAGTTCTTCCACTGCAAGCGCGCCGAGATAGGCAATGCGATCCATTTCGAATAAATTCATATCGGTCGCCTTGTTATAAATAATCCGCGGCGAGACGGCAGAGAGACCCTTCGGCATATGTTTCGCAAATACAATCACGCTGTTGCACGCGGCATAAAGATCACGCGGATGAAAGCCGTACGGCGCACTGTCGAATCGGTCGATTCCCGCTATCCCGCATACATCGGCGCCCAACCCGAGAAATATATCTTTTACCTTCTTTTCCATTGTCTGCCTCCCAAATCTAAGCCACTTGCTGTAATTTTGACTTTATTCTAGCACATTTCGATTTTACTTCCTACCGATCATTAACCGCAAAATGAAAACATCGGCATGATTAAACCGGTAAACGAAAAGCAAACATGAAAAAAGACATGTCTGCTTTTTTGATATACTGAGAAAAAGCGCACAAGTTAAGGAATGGATGCTTTTACTTTGTAAGCAATTTCTGACAAGCAACGTCATCTCTTGAATAATTGCGAGTTGAATAGTAAAATAATGTCATGTATTCGCGCGAGATGGGGCAGTACAGAAGTTGAGATAAGAATAGCTCGTCAAAAACCATTTCTAACACAAGAAACCTTTGCCTCTAACCTTGTAAATGCAAAGACCTATGGTGTCTGTGGGAAGAGAACGTGTCTTTTGGATTGGATTCAGAAAAAACTTGAATATAAAGGGTTCAACTAGCTTAACAACGTTGAGGGGGTAATGAGTTGATAGCAATAGTGATTGCAGGAATCATCATTCTGATTATTATCATAGTCAATATTGCCAAATCTGTTTCATCAAGGAAACATCGGGATCCAAGCCAAACCCAATATCGAAATCAACCTCGATACCCAAGCCTGCCTTGGATATCAGAGACGCCCGAAAGAAGAGTAGGTCGCATCGGAGAACAGCAGGCAGCAGATATCATCCGATCGGTGCTCCGACAAGACGACAGAATGTTTACGAATGTTCAGATTTCCTTTGAGGATAAACCGGCAGAACTTGACAATGTAGTAGTAAACAAATACGGCGTTTTTATATTCGAAGTCAAGAACTATAACGGATGGATCAGAGGCAACGAAGATGATTATGAGTGGATAAAGTCCCATACCACGGATGCCGGCAACACATATTCAAAGATGGTAAAGAACCCGATCAAGCAGGTAAAACGGCAGGTATATGTGCTTGCCAAGTATTTGGACTACTACGCCATAAGCGTCTGGGTTGACGGTTACGCAATTCTGCTTCATGGTAACAGTCCGGTAGCCAGCGAATATATCCTGTCAAGCATATCGGATATCAACCGTGTGATCCATACGCCGGGTCGCAACCGATTGTCCCGACAAGACATTGAGGAAATTACAAAGTTTCTATCATAACAAATACACATAATATACTTAAGGAGCGTATACGATGCATGAATGCACAAAGATTGTCGTTGACTTTCACATTCATCAATCAAATGATATCCAAAGTGTGTTGGATGACTAGGTGAAGTGAATCATTTCAATCACGAACATTTTTTTTCTGAACTATCAAAGCCCCGTACAGTTCTGAACTGCACGGGGCTTTGGATAACTTTTGTCTTTTTTTCTGTCTACTTTTGATTGGCTGGTTCGGCATTACGCCGGTGCTAAAGCATTTTTTGGGTCAAGCATCCGTGTCAGTATCTATGTCGGTGCTCGCATCAGAAGCAGTATCCGGTTCTTCGAAGCTTTTCTCGTACTTGTCAAGCTTGCTCATAATCGCGTCATATGTTTCGTAACATATGGCAGGCAATGAGCCGCCCACGATTCTTTCGGCTTCCGCAAAACCCTGCTTGATTGCATCACGCATTTCTTTGAGTCTTGTCGGCGGACAACCTGCGGCAGCAATGGCAAACTGTGTAATGCGGTCGCTGACTGCATCGACACCGTATTCTCCATCGTCTGCGATTGCCGCTTTCGCTTCTTCCACGGTTTTTTCGTCAACGGCATCTTCTTTCGTAACGGCAAATTTTCCTTGTTTGGCGAGCATCATTTCAACAAGCCGCCTGAGATTTTCGGTTGATTTTTCCGCTTCCTTTTTCAATGCCTGAATGTCCAATTGCTCGACTTTCTTGCCGTCTTGATTGGTTTTTACATTGATTTCGGAGCTGATCTCAATCGTATCTGTCCGCACTGCCTGTTTTTGTTCTTCAGCCTTCGTTTTCTGCTGTGCGTCATTGGCATAAACCGAACCGGCTGTTTGTCCCGCAGTGACTTTGTTGATCATTCTCTTCCCTCCCAAATGATTCTTTGTCTATTATATCGGCAGGACATAGAAAAACGTTAATATGATTTATCACTTTGTAATCGAATACACTGAATAATGTCTTATTTTTTTTATTTTGCGTCGAATTTTCCGTTTTTCAGTACAATGATATCCACACTGCCCTGATTCCAAAAACGAAATTTCAATCTGCCGTTGCCAAGTCCTCTGCTCAGAATCATGGTACTCCTGCCGCTGAGAAACACACCCGCATCGTATTTCGGAAAAAAGGAGATTTCTGGAGAAAGCACCCCTCCGACAAAAGGCAACCGCACCAAACCGCCGTGCATATGTCCGCTGAAAATAAGATCCGCACCCCACTCGGCATACGCACCGAACAGCGTCGGACAGTGCGCAATCAGCATATTGAACTGTGAAGTATCGGCTGTACCAAGTTTGTTTTGGATGGCATCGGCGTCACATACTGAAGCGGCGTCGTAAGCCCGATTGATCCCTTTATAGAAAGAAAGCGGTACACACAACCCGTATAAGAGAATGTTTTCGCCATCTCTTTCAATAATCTGACGGGTATCGTTGCAGATGATCACCCCTCGTCTGCGCATCTCTGTTTCAATCAAAGACAATGTTTCTTTGTTCAGACGGACTTCGTGATTTCCATACCCGAACACAATCGGACATACAGGCACAAGCGCATCGATCAGAGAAAAGAATGAGGCAAACTCCGCCTGATGCTTATCCAGCATATCACCCGCCATCACAATCAGATCCGGATTCTGCTCGATTACTTTTCCGATCAACCGTGCGTTATTGTGTCCGAACGATTTGCCGTGCAGATCGCTCAACAATACAATTCGGTATCCGTCAAACGTAATCGGGATCTTATCGTTTTGCACACGGTATTGTTTCGTGCCAAGCGCAGTGTTGCTGCGGATCAATTCCGCGGCAATTGCAAAGAAAACCGCACCGGCTGTCATCCATAAGAACGTCATTACATTCCACCTGTTTGCATAAAAAGTTATTTCTATTATAGCATGAACCGCAGCCTTCGGTATTGCAAAGGCTGCATCGAACGGATGCGTCAGCATTTTCGCTAAAAAACCTCATCATTTCGCACAACACTCCGATACTATATATAATGTAAAAAAATGGAATACGCACAAGGAGTGAGCTGCATGAAAGAAACGTCCATCATCGAACATTTCGTAAGCGCAATCAAGACTATTTTTGCGTCCGTCTCAAGCTGTCCTGTTTCCCATCTGAACATCGTAAAAGCTAGCGGAGACACCCGCGTGCACGACCTGCTGGTCGTCATCGGTCTTGTGGGGGATATATCGGGAAACTTTTATATATCCATGGAAACCCTCACCGCTCAGAGTATAGCAAAAGAACTGATGGGCGGGATGGAAGTCGGAGAAGGACTGAACGAGATCGTTACCAGCGCAATCAGCGAGCTTGGCAATATGATCAGCGGCAATGCCTGCATCGGCATTTCCGGGATGAATCTAAATGTTGACATTACTCCGCCGACCGTGATCATCGGAGACCAGATTTCCTTCAGCACGCAAGGACAAGTGTACAGCATTCCGATCGAAGTGGAAACGCTCGGAGCCGTTCATTGCAATTTGGCAATCAAAACGGCATAGATAAAATCGACGATAAAAAAGGACTTCAAACGGAAGTCCTTTTTTGTTTTATTATCGGAATTTATTCTTGTTTTTTGCTTCATCCGTCAAGCGCTTCATTTCTTTTTTGCTGCCGAACATTTTCTCTATCTTTGCCTGCTCTCTTTGTTTGGCACCCATCCCGTCGTATTCCGTTTCTGACTGAAGTTTAAGATAACTCTTCAATCGATTTGCGTCCAGCGCGCCCGATTCGATTGCGGCGCGCACCGCGCATCCGGGCTCGTTCGTATGCGTGCAGTCGCTGAATTTACAAGCAGAAATCAATGCTTCCACATCTTCAAATGATTGTGACAGATCAGCCGCGTCCAACTGGAACTCGCGCATGCCGGGTGTGTCGATCAATACGCCGCCTTGCGGCAGACAGATCGTCTCTCGGCTTGTCGTGGTATGCCGCCCTTTGCCGTCCGCGCGGATATCTTTCGTATCCTGACGATTCTGACCGAGCAGTCGATTGATGAGCGTAGACTTGCCCACACCCGACGAGCCGGTAAACGCAACGGTAATACCCGGCTGAATCAGCTGCTGCAACCTTGCAAGCCCGTCCGAGTGTGTGTCATTGATCGCAATCACTTCCGCCGAGCCGCAGACCGAATACAAACGGTACAGGTAAGATTCGGGATCCTCGCACAAATCGGTTTTCGTCAACAACACCACCGGTGCCGCACCGCTTTGCCATACCGCGCTCAGGTAGCGTTCTGCCCGCCTGAGACTGAAATCTTCGTTTGCGGACATGCACAAAAAAACATAATCGATATTGGCGGCAATAATCTGGGCTTGTTTGGTTTTGCCTGCCGCACTTCGCGCGAAGCAGCTTTTTCTCGGCAGCACGGCATGAATCACCGCATCGCCGCTCTCGTCCATGAGACGATCGATCATCACCCAGTCTCCGACCGCAGGAAAAGCAGCGTTGTCTTGCGCCGTATGTGCAAATTTTCCGCTGACTTGTGCATCCAGTTCTCCCTGCTCTCCGATCAGACGATAGCGCTGCCGATGCTGCGTAAGCACTCTTGCAGGAAATAAATGCGGATATGCTTCGGCGCAGGCTTCTTGCTGTTCGCCGAATCCGTAATCAAATAATACTTGTTTCAATGTTACCTCCAAATAATTAAAAAATCTCTTCGGAGGGCGCTTCTCATCAACTGTGTGATTGTCCCTCCGCCAATCTCACAAGATCCGTTCTTTCTCGTTTTGTCATAAAACACTTCCCCTTTCGGTTTCGGATTGGCGGAATTGATCCGCACCTCGGATTATATCGGATATTCCGAAAAAATGCAATTCGATATCAGGGAAAAGGACTTTATAAAGTTTATTGATATATGATGTACATCTTGTATATCATATACTATAATCAATATAAGAAAATCTCTATCCGGGAATCACGCATTACACGAAATATTAAGGAGCAAACAGTATGATCACACATCAGAAGTACAAAAATTGCGACTCAGGCACGCTGTTCCTGATTGCAGGAATCATCGGTGCGGCTGCCGGCATCGCGGCAACGATCCTGCTGATGAACAACAAAGATGAAATCGGCGATTCCATCGACGGGCTCAAAGGTATGATGTCGGATACGGTACGCACAGGGAAAAACAAAATAGACCGCATCATAGCGGACAGTGAAGACAAACTCGATGAACTGAAGAAAAAATCACAGGCACTGACGGAAGACCTGCTGAAAGAAAGCACGGAAAAAATCGACGATGTCAAAAAAAGGATCAATAAAGAACTGAAAAAAAAGAAGTGACGGACAACCGCCGCTTCCGATAGGAAAATTAAGATGATACGGCAAAGACTTCTGTTTTTGCCGTGTTTTTTACGGACAATTTAACTCCGCAATACTTGCTCACGATAGAAAAATGCGACCCGATTCCGCATAATAAAGAGATATATCACTTCGGAGAATGCAATGCAACTGCTGTCTTTGCCGCTGTACCAAACGATCTTATCCGTCATCTTTGTCTATCCGATTATGATTCTGCTTGCTACGGTAGCAGGGAGATGTATCCCGCAGTGTGCGATCGACCGGTGGCGCATCTTCAGCCCGTTTCCGTTCGAGTCGGAGCAATTTTACCGCGATTTCGTTCAGATCAACAAATGGAAACATTTGCTCCCGGACGGCGCGTCTCTGCGCAAAAACGGATTCAGCAAAAAACATATGGCTCATACCGATCCAACGTATCTGAAACGTTTTATTTCCGAAACGAAACGGGCGGAACTGATCCATCTGTTTTCGATTATTCCGTTTTGGGTATTCGGATTCTGGATGAAACCGATCTGGATACTGTATCTGTTTATATTTGCAACGCTCATCAATCTGCCCTGCATTTTGGCGCAGCGATACAATCGCCCGCGTCTGGAACATTTGCTTGCCATAACGGAAAAAAGAAGCACTTATAACGAAACGATACAAAACCGCACTGAAACAATGATTATTTCAGCAACGCATACATGCATGAATCATGAATAATCCCGTTTTTATACACACTGTTTTTCTTGATTCCTTCGAATGCAAAGTCCGCTTTTTCCAGCGCACGCCGTGATCCGATATTGTAAGCATACGGTTCGCCGTGAATGCGGATGATGTCATAACGGGCAAACGCCTGCCCGCACATCCGCGCAATGGCTCGGCTGACGATCCCTTTTCCCCAGAACGGTTCGCCCAGCCAGTACCCGATTTCTGCGCTTTTAGCATAAACATCGTCTCCGCAGAAGATACCGATGCTGCCGACAGCTTCTCCTGCAACTTCAATTGCGCGGACAAAACTTTTGCTTTCGTCCCGATCGAGACACGCATGCAGGAAATTCAGCGCATCTTCCCTCGTATATGGATAAGGAAATCCGTTTCGCAGATTGTCTGCGATTTTTTTATTGTTTGCATATCTCAAGATGCTTTCCGCGTCACTCAGTGTAAACGGACGAAGCAAAAACTCCATAGGATTCCTCTTCTATTTTTTCGTGACAGGCAAATCCACGCGGGTCAGCAGTTCTTCCTGCGGTACCTGTGACGGAAAATTGTAATAGAATTCGTAGGAAAGCCCGTTACCCTGATATCCGTTTTGCGTAATCCACTCGTTCATTTTGGCATACAGTTGTTTCATATCCCGATATGCGCCCTGAAACACAGCAGTAAGCGCATCGTAAGCAGGCAGTTTCCCCGCTTTGATTTCGCCGCGTTCGGGAAGTGCTTCGCCGACTGCGATGCCGATTTCCGCATCCAGTCCCGATTTGTCCCAGTTTAGGTACACTGCGTACGGTTCTCCTTTTGCCTCTTTTCCGAGTGTAATCAAATATGCTCGGATATCCGCTGTTTTTTCTTCAATCAGCTGCGGCAGTTCTTTTGCTGTTGTGCGTACTCTTACGCACAGCGTCGGTTGTGCATCGCGTTTTTCGATTGTGATCTCGCTCATAATAACGATCTCCTTTTCGCTTTTTCCGGGATATTATTCTTGAGCTTATTATAGCACTCATGTACTGCCGAATCTTTGTTTTATCAAAAAAAAGATGTCCGCGGAAACGGGCATCCTGAGTGATGACATGGTTGCTTATTTGTGCACCGCTTGAATCAAAGTGCTGAATCGATCCTGCGTCGGTGTGTGTTTTTTTTCTTTTGGAGGAAACTGCGCATCGAACGCTTCAGCTTCTTTTTCATCGATGTCATAAACAGCACCTTCGCAGAAGCTGCCGACAATATCCTCCAACGCACCCTTTTCCAACTCCAGCACCTGCAGCGCGTCGGCATATTGACCCGCACTGTTTTTGATTTGGTATGTTTCCGCGGGGACAAATCCGAAGCGATTGTAATAGTCCGGATCGCCGCAAATGAAAATGGCGGGATATCCCATTTTGCGTGCCAAATCCACGGTATGCCGTATCAGCATCGTACCGATGCCTTTGTTCTGATGGGCAGGCAGCACGCTCACGGGACCAAAGGTAATGACGGGATAGATTTTATCGTCCCCTTCGGTGAGCATGGAGTGAGCGTACATAATATTGCCGACAACATTGCCGTTCAGCTCCGCAACAAAGTCCAGCTCGGGAATGAACAGCTCGGAATCGCGCATGACATGCACGAGATAATGCTCATTGCACCCGGGTACATGTACGTTCCAGAACGCTTCCCTCGTTACGTTTTCCACGCTTTGATAATCCTGTTCGGTTTCGTTTCGTAAGATGATATTTTCCATAATGTTATCATATCACGGAAACGTTATAATTCCAAAACAGCCTTTGCGGAACAGACCACATTTTCGATAAAAGCACCGTCAAAGATTTACGTGTTCCTGCAAAAACAGACACAAACGATCTGTAAATATCTGCGGATATTCTTTCTGTGCCCAATGCTTTGCGCCTTTGATGACAAAAAGCGCTGCATGCGGGATTGATTCCGCCGCGGCTTTTGCATCTTTCAGCGGCACTCCAAAGTCCATTTCACCGTTCACAATAAGCACAGGCATGCTCAGTTCGCCGAGATGCGAATGAAGATCGGTTGTGATTCCGTCTTTGCCGATTTCGTAACGCTGCAGGCTTTCCCATGCAAGATTGCAGTCGGGATGCTGAAGCAATCCATACAGTTCTTCTACAAGAGCAGCACTGACATTTGCACTGCTTCCAAACAGCGATGCGGTGATCAGATAACGCACGCGGCTTCGCTTTTTTCCCGCCCACCGATAAGATTTCGCATTCCACGAGGAATTGACAAACCATCTGCTGAGCCTGTAAAACGGAATCGTTTTGCTCAGTCCCCAAGCATCCGTCAGTGTTAATGAGCGCACCCGTTCGGGTGATTGCAGGGCAACGGCAATGGCGACACCCCCGCCAAGCGAAAGCCCGACGAGATGCGCGGATGCAAGACCCAACTGATCCAACACGGACAGCACCAGCTCCTCATACAACGGAACCGAATAGGCCAAATCCGGTTTGTCGCTTTCGCCGTAACCGAGCTGATCGACAGCAAAGCAGTCGTATTCGGGCGGCATCAGGGATAATACCTCCTGCCATGAAAGCATCGCGCTGTCGAGCCCTCCTCCATGCAGGAAAAGAACAGGAATCCCGCTGCCCGAACTCCTTTGGTATGCGCGCAAATGATATGTACGAAATTCCAGATCGAATGGATTGATATTGTTCTTCATAATGTTTCCTCCCGAACCTTTTTTTCGCAGTAAAACCCGTGTTTCATCAGATCGAAATATGCGCCGACTTCATCGCGCAGCATATCCGTATCCAAAGTGCCCTGTTGAATCCGTTCTTTGATCAGCCCGTCCCCGATCCACACGATCATTTTAATTGCCCGGGGAATATCTTCCTGCGAACGGAATTGCGAGGTGTCGAGATTTTCAGACAGTCGGGAAAGTCCGTCCGACAGAATATCGTTGTTGATTGCCGATATGTCTGCGCAGATCATCGGATCAGTTTCGTAATAAGCACGCAGACCAAAATCCAGCAGATACGGATTGCGCGCCGCTGCATTGAGCCTTGCCTGCACAATCAATCGGTTACGCTCGAAAAAATCGGTTTCCTTCATGGCATCGATTTCATCAACCGCACGGTAAATCTGCTCGCAGCAATATTCGTACATATCACAATAAAGCTCTTTTTTTGTCCTGAAATGATAAAAAAGAAGTCCTTTCGATATGCCTGCCTGCGCGGCAATATCATCCGTCGATGCTTTTTTGTACGAGTTCTGCGAAAATACCATCATTGCGGCATTGCGGATTCTGTTTTGTTTTTCTTCGCAAAGAAGCCAAAAGCTTTCATTCATGGCGCCACCTCGGCTGACCGATACGGTCAGTTCTCCTTTCAGTATAAGCAACTGACTCAGATTTGCAACCCCTCAAAAAAAAGAAAACCCGTACATACGGATTTTCTCCTTCTATGATGTAAGCACCGCTTATGATTGAGATTGTTCGGAAACAAACGGCACCGGATTTTCCGACAGGTCTTCTTTGATCTCCAGCTTCAGAAGCTTGGCGAGCATTTTCGCCGTGCTTGCCTGAAACGTCAATGTAATCAGAATGGTGGCAAAGGTGACCGCCGAAATAATATCCGCATGCAGTACACCGGATGTAAGCAGCATTCCGGAGAGCGCGGCAGGGATAACACCCGTTTCGCGAATCCACATCAGGTAGATGATCTGCTTCCAGCTCCATTTCGCCTGACGGTCAAATATCACACAGACAAGCACGGAAAGCGGTCTGGCGACAAAAATCAGGATGCCCACAACGGCAAGCGTCGGCCAGATATTGGCAATCAGGGTATCGAAATGCAGATGCGTGCCGAGCAGCACGAAGATCATCATACGAAGGATCACGGTAAACACTTCTTTAAAACGCAGATGGGTATCCAGAGAATCTTCGGGAATGGTAAAGCCGAATTTTTCCTTGTTGCCGCAGAACATGCCGATGATAAACACAGCCATAAATCCGCTGAAACCAAAATGGCTGGCGATCAGATAAGCACCGCCGACCGCGATCAATACCACGAAGGTGGCATACTGATTGAAGATGCCGTATTTCTTTTCCGAGACAATCAAATGGGTCAGATATCCGAATACCACCCCAACCAGAATACCCCCGCCGATCTGTTTGAGCAGGTCAAGCAGACTGCCGCCCAGAGAGAAAGAGCCGCCGAGCACAATGGCGAGCAAGCCGAACGTCACAACCGCACCTGCCGCATCGTTGAATGCGGATTCCGAAATGATCGTTTGTTTCAGCTTGCTGCTGATCCGCATTTTTTTGAACAGCGGCACCAGTACGGACGGATCTGTAGATGCAATTACGGCACCCATCAAAAGTGCGTATATCATAGGGATACCGAAAAACTTCTGCGCAAAAAATCCCACAACCGCTGTGGAAATCACCACCCCGACCGTGGAGAGCAGCCCGACGGACCACTTCACTTTGTTCAGAACACTGAGTTCGATTTCGCGTCCCCCGTCATAAAGGATATATGCCGCGCCGAAGGAAAGAATCAGTTGGTTTTCGACCGGGTACGTTTCGATATTGATCCAGTTCAGCAGATGAGGACCAAGCAGAATACCCGCAAATATATATAATACCACATCCGGAATTTTAATTTTTTCGCTGACTTTTGTAAAAACCAATCCGGCAAGGATGACAAGCGCCAACAGCTGCATCAGCTGATTTGCCGACTGTGTAATTGAATTATCCATAAGCCCCCCACTTATAAAATATCACTATTGTACTCCCGGCGAATCATTTTGACAATCAATTTCTTCATGAAACCATGAAAATTTTGAATGCAATTTATGGCTTACCTAAAGGAAATTAGATCAATTATTGAATGTCTATCCATGCAATACAATACAAAGCGACAACTTCTTTATCGTATAAAGCTGTCGCTTTGTCAAAATATCATTTATCTGCGTGATTGATTCAACATTCTGTATTTAAGACACATTGACGAATATCCCAAGTCTCCGCCAAGTATCATGACAGCAAACGATCCGCCCACTCCTCTTCTTTGAATCCGAGTAAAACAAACCCATCCCCGATAAGAATCGGTCGCTTGACAAGCAACCCGTCGGTGGCAAGCAGTCGGAGCTGTTCTTCCTCGCTCATCGCGGGAAGTTTATCTTTGAGCGCAAGGGCTTTGTATTTCAGACCGCTTGTGTTAAAAAAACGCTTCAACGGAAGTCCGTTGATCGCAACCCAGCTTTTCAATTCTTCATAAGTCGGGTTATCCATTGAGATATCGCGGTATTCGGTTTCGATTCCCTTTTCTTTCAGCCAGATACCTGCTTTTTTGCAGGTGCTGCATTTCGGATAACAGATGAATTTCATGCTTTCTCCTTGCTGATCGCACTTGTGCGACTTGATTGGATCAATCCTGCTCTGCAAGCTCATTCGATGCTGTCTTTTTCGCATCCCGCCAGTCTGATGCAGTTTCTCCCCGCGGCTTTCGCACGATACAGCGCCTGGTCGGCAAGCCGCAGCAGATCATTCGGCATGTTTTCTGCCGAAGGAAACATATTTGCAACGCCGATGCTCACGGTAACATACGGCTCGGAAGTACCGGTATGTTCGTGCGGAATCCGTCTTGCTCTGAGCGATTCAATAATCTGCGCTGCCACGTGCACCGCCCCGTCCGCATCCGTCAGAGGAAGCAGCACTGTGAATTCTTCTCCGCCCCACCTTGCAGCAACATCGGTTCTGCGGTTAATCGCCGAAACGATTGTATCCGCCGTCGCCACCAGCACTTTGTCGCCTGCGATATGTCCGTAGTGATCATTGTAATTTTTAAACCAGTCCACATCGATCATCAGCATGGAAATCTGCCCGTTCGCGCGCTGCACAATCTCCCAGAGTTCCTGCAGTTTCGAATCGAAATATCGGCGGTTTTCGATATTGGTGAGTTCATCGATATTGCCGAGCCGATCGAGCAAACTCATCATCACGCTCATTTTATTGTAAGTCAGGATACGAACCGTCTCCAAGGCAAGTGCCATAACAATCGCGGCAAAATACACGATGGGAAACCGAATCATAAACGTCGGCGAATAGTCATACAACAGATAAACGGAGAGCGGTGTCCAAAACGCAAGAATCAGGATGATTTGCATAACCACGCACAGGACAGTGGCACGCTTCATCCCGAGAAAAAACATGGACGTACTGGGCAGCAGACAGATCCAGATGGGACTGAATCCATCAATACCGCCCGTAATCAGAAAACTCACAAACATAAGCGTGGTAGATACACTGATTATATACGAAACGCATGACTTCCGATGGAATACACTCAGAAGTAAAAAGGAAATGAGGCATACCGCAGAAAAACTTCCCGTGATCACCGTCAGTCGCGTGATCTTTTCCGATACATTCAGTAAAAACATCACAAAGCTGATAAAAAACAACACTGCGGTCATTACGGTCATCTGCAGTCGGATTCTGAGATCCTCATCCGCTATGATTTCATCGATAATATGTCTGATTTTTATTTTCATCCCAAATATCTCCGTTCGGAATCGATCAACCAGAAAACAGTATGTATTATTTTTATATTCAATAAGTCCACAGTATTCTTCCTACTTTTACTTCTGAAATACATTATAAAAGGTTGAATTCCACCTAACATCTAATCTGCTCACTCAACCTCAGCAAATCCAAAAAACATCTATATTGAGCACTCATTAAGTCCCAAAAACACAAAACATCTATCCTGACCACTCGCCAAGTGCCAACATCTAAATCGTTTTGTCAAATTCAAAATCATGCCTTTGGACTTGTTTTCATGAGCCGGTATTTTCACGATTTTTACTTGTCAGCTTTTTACGGTAAAATCTCGAAAAGCCTTTATTTAAAGGATTTTCTACTCATTTACTTATCTGCCCTTGACATCAATACTACTGTCTCTACATAATCGGAGTTTCGACAACTGATGTCAGCCGATTGATTTTTTATTTTACATTTATAGAAACAGCTCCACTGCTTTTTAACGTTTTCGAGATATGCGTGAACATTTCAACAATTTCTATGTTCTCGGGAACATATCGATAGGCTTTAGTAATTACTGCTTTACCATGTTTGGCACTGCTTTCCAACTTCCACAATGATTTAATACAATGCACACTCCCCAGCTAAAAATCTTAACGATTTACAAGGAGCGTGCATTGTTCTTGGTGGTGCGAAATTGTTCCAGGCTAAACACCGGCTATTTCTTCAGTTTCTCAATTTCCTCTTGCACTTCTTCAGCACCTTCAGCATAGAACTTTTCTTCATCTGGATCAAGCTCCTTGAGTAATCTCAAAAACTCACCGGCATGAACTCTTTCTTCATCAGCTATATCCTTGAGCACTTCAATTGCCAGCTTGTTGTCAGTGGATTCTGCTAATTGCATATAAAGCTGGATTGCTTCATATTCGGCAGAAACCATAAAACGGATTGCTCGTATCAATTCCTGATCACTTAACTTACGATCTTTCGCAAGTCCAGAAAAAGGATGTCCAAAGTCAGGCATAATTGTTACCTCCTCAATTTATATAGTTTTAACAGATTCGTATATTTAATACTTAATGAATTTATCTCCCGGAACACCACAAATACTGCATTTATCCGGAACAAATTTTTCAATATTTCCGCAGACCGGGCAGAGATAATAGAATACTTCTTCTGTCTGATCCAGGTTCTCTAATGCATCTTGATAAAGCCCAGCGTGAACCTCTTCTGCTTTCATCGCAAAAGTAAAAGACATGAGAGCAGCTTTGTTTCCTGCCGCTTCAGCTTCCTTTACGAAATCGGGATACATCTCCTTATATTCGTGGGTTTCTCCTGCAACACCATCCTTCAGAT
>CAYUFL010000003.1:73072-78227 GCA_964444065.1 uncultured Lachnospiraceae bacterium | reverse complement strand
ACAAACGTCAGTATATGGCGCCAGATATTCAGCCCGACAGAGATGTGATCCAGATCCTGAATCATGGACAGCCCGGTTGTCGTAAAGCCGCTCATGACATCGAAACATCCGTCCAGCAGGGAATTCGTGTGTCCGCTGAGCAGATACGGCACCGAACACAGAAACATCAGAAGAATCCAAGACAGAGACGCAGCAACGAAACCGTGTCTCCATTGGATTTTTACCTTTTTTTTGTGTGCGGGATAGCCGATCAATACCATCAGCAGACCGACAATGTCCGTCAGAGAAAAACTGATGGCAAAATCGAGGGCAGGACTCCATTCGGCGAGCAGCAGCGAAATAATCAGCGGAATCAGATTCAGCACGCCGATCGCCATGATAATATATCCGGTGTAATAACTGATAATCATCAGATTGGGACACCGGCATGCTTTCATATCGGTATCCATCGCTCAGAGCCTCACAATCAACGCAATCGCTCCGTAGGCAAATGCCATATATGCGGCAGCGGCGATTAATTCTGTTATCAGACCGAGGAGGTGTTTTTTCTTCATGTTGCCTTCCTTATTTAATGCTTGAGGTATTTTCGCAGTTCCGAGAGGGTATTGTTATTGGTGATCATCAAAATATGATCGCCGCTTTGAATCAGGGTATCCCCTTTCGGAAAGATCACGGCATCACCGCGCAAAACCGATGCGATGACGCTGTCGTTCGGCATATGCAGATCCCGGATCATTGCGTTGCTCCATTTGCTTGTGCCGTCGATATAAATTTCCACCAGCAACATGGCGCCGCGATCCAGCATCTGTACAATACGGTATCCGTTTTTGTTGAATTCGCTTTCAATCAGATCCGCAATGACGGTGGTGCTGCATACTGTCGTGTCAACCCCGAGCGCGCGGAATGTTTCGCGGTTTTTCGGGTTATTGATGCGGGCAATTGTTTTGCCGATGCCGAAACAGACTTTTGCGATTTCGCAGATCACCAGATTTTCTTCGTCCGTTCCCGTTACTGCCGCGACAATATCCGCTTCTGCGATCCCCGCATCTTCCAATACATCGACGTCAGTGGCATCGCCGCAGTAGATTTCCGCATCGATGTCTTCTGCGATTTTGGAGCAGATGTCGCTGTTTTTTTCTATCAGTGCCACATCATATCCGTTGTCATAAAGCGTGTGCAGGAGGTGGTAGCCGACTTTTCCTCCCCCGATAATCAATGATTTCATTGCACATCCACCGCCTGTTTCAGCATATCGACGCCAAGCATCGTGGGACTGACTGTATCGATATGCAGTCTGTCATATATTTTTTTCATATTCGGTGCACTGTCCCTGGCGATGATGCGCGGGACATGATAAATTTTTTGCGCAATGAGACTCACGGTTATGTTGATGCTGTCGCTGGGGGTGACCGCCATCAGATAATCCGCGTTTTGAATGCCTGCTTCTTCCAGTTTGTCTCTGTCGAATTCGATGCCCTTGATCCGCATGCCGTTAAATCCGCTGCCAAGTTCGTTCAGATTTTTTATGTTCCGGTCGATCACAGCAACGTCGTGACCCTCTTGTGCCAGATCCTGCGCAAGAATGCTGCCGATTCTGCCGCAGCCCGCTATGATGATGTACATCGTGGGTTCTCCTATGATTTGTTTCTCCGCGTTATTGTATCAGAATCGATATCAATATAGTGTGAAGAATCATGCAGGCATATAAAGATGATATAAAGAAAATGATTTGCTTGATCAGCACTGTGCGCAAGAATCATATTGAAAAGAAAAAACAGCAGAAATCATACAGTTTGTAAAATATTCTGCGTGCCGATTCAAATTTAAGGTAAAAACGTGGTATAATATAGATAACTGAATATATCAGAAGCCGCAGCGGCTAAAATTGCGCAAAGCATTTGATGCGCGCATATGACAATTTACGATTTTCGTGATGACCGATTGATCCATAGTCATACGTAACAGAAGAATCGAAAGGCAAAAATGCTGCAACGATCAGTGGAAAACACACTCAAAACGTTTTACAATCATGGAGGATTGAGAAATGGACGAAAAAAAACCAACCGCACCGATAACAAAAAGCGAAAATACAACGACGCAAAAACCCGCAACCAAATGGGGTTCTGCGAACGACTTTTTTAAGACCGATACCGACACCCCCGATCATGCGTGGGAAAAAATCAGAAAAGACCGCGAACGCAAAAAAGCACAGGAGTCCGATAAAACAAAATCATGACAATCGAAATGCAGCCGATCGGATATATCCGATCGCCTTATCAAACGAAGGAACCGATTCCGAGTCAGGGTATGTATGCGCCGGATACCCAGGCAGTCATTGAAATGCTGCCTGCATTCAAAGATGGTATTCGTGACATATTGCCCGGGACATACGGGGTGGTTCTTTTCTATTTTCATCAGTCAGACGGGTACAAACTGCTCATGGTACCGCGTTGGGGAACGGAAGAGACCGGCGTGTTTTCGACGCGTTCGCCGAACCGACCGAACGGCATCGGAATGTCTGTGGTGAAGTTTGTGTCCAACGATGGCACGAATCTGACATTCGAGGGCGTGGACATGCTGGACGGCACACCCGTGCTCGATATTAAACCGTATGTGAAGGATAACAATGAGGCGAAATGACAGTGTTTCCGAAAAGAAATTAAACGATCAGAGATTGTTGCTGGAGCATGTGCTGTATGAAATGCAGATGTATCTGGCGACGTGGCAGATGATGCAGGACGGGATTGCCGTTGTCAAAAAAGGCATCACGACGACGGACGGGTTCGAAGTGAAAATCGATTCCGCCAGTTTTGCCATTGTGTGGAATACTGTGGTCGAGAGCCAGCTGATTCATCTGAGGAATCTGATCGAGTTTTTTTCGTGCAATACGGCCAACAAGAGAAATAAAAAAATTAACGACAATATTACCTGTGCGTCAATCATAAAAAACGTATCTGCCGAATGGTATCTGAACGATTCGGATAAAGCGAAACGGATGGTCAACAAGGCAATCTCTCATCTGTCAAGATCCCGAACGGAACATGATTACCATTCTGATGAAGATGCGATGATTCATGCGATGATTACCGTCCTATCCGAGAAAATCGAGCGTTTTCTTGCGTCATTGCAACCGGATCTGGTGGCTTCCGATGCGCTCGGAATTGAATTGCAGCACAATATGATACAGGAACAGATTGCCGATATCAAACGATGGCTGGAGATCGCCGGACACAATCCGAAAACCGAAGGCAAGCAAGAGGCGCAGCGCGCTGCGGATATCGAATATGCAAGTAAAAAAGAATGAGGAAATAACGTGAATACAGAAATGAAAGATATTATGGAACAAAAAAGATTTGTTCTGCACCATATTTTATACGAAATGCAAATGTATGTGGCTCTGAACAATTTTATCCAATCGGCAAAATTCAAGGAAGCCGACACAATCGAAAAGAACGCAGTACTGGAAAGTTATCTGGTGCATCTGCGCAATCTGATCTATTTCTTTTCGAAACGGAAAAACGAGCGCTATCCTGACGATATCCATTTCGACGATGTAATCGAGGGGATCGATGATCTGGATGTCAGCGATATCATTACCGTGAAAAAAGCAAAAGGCGAAAAAGAAACGTTCAGCGCAAAACGGCTGGCAAATCAATCGGTCGAGCATATCAAACGAATCAAATTCGATGAAGAAGCGGCTGAGAAAACACAGGAATTGTGCAAACAGATGTCGATCACTCTGCCCAAAGCCATTCAGCGTTTTGTCGATGCACTGGACACAAACCTGAAAAAAGAATCGCAGGATAAGCTGGAAAGCGATCTGAAACGCAAAAACATTCAGGAGATCATCACCTTGATCAAAGAAGAACTGAATGCCGGAATCAAACCGAAAAAGAAGACAGTTTCAGAAGAAGCGTAAACCGACCGATCAGCATATGAGAGAAAAAGCGCAGATGCATGCGCTTTTTTTGTTGCTCACTGCGGGTGTTTCTCGCTTTGCGGTTCTTCGCTTTGCGCATTTGGAGCGCAAGAAAACGCAGGCGGATCAGTTTTGAATCTGACGGCAGTGATATGGGAAATCACACCCGTTTTTGGTATAATACAATCATAATGAAACGAGAAAACATTGGTTGACAGGAGGATGTGACGATGTCGGAGCCGAGAGCATATACCTATGATGAATTCCCCGAATCGGAAGAGAGCACCCAGGGAATGCGTACCCTGCCGAAGGACGACAGTGCAAGAACGGTGCGTTATATCCGCGATGTGCCGTATGCCTTCAAAGACGGGACGCGGCTGCATTTGCAGGTCTTGGTGCCGAACATCAGCCGTGCGCAGGTGTTCGGTGCGCTCGACGATCCGAACGAAACGTATCCGCTGATCGTTTATGTGGTTGGATCGGCATGGATGAAGCAGGATATGGCAGGCAATCTGCCGCAGCTTGCCCGCTTTGCGTCGCGCGGATATGTGATCGCTCTGACGGAATACCGTCATTCGGGGATTGCGCCGTTCCCCGCACAGGTAGAGGACTGTCTTTCCGCGGTGCGGTTTATGCAGGCACATGCGGCAGCATACAAGGCTGACCCGAGCCGCACGGTTTTGTGGGGCGATTCGTCGGGCGGACACACCGTGGTGATGGCAGGGCTTGGCTGTGAGATTCCTGCACTGAACAGCGAACAAAACCTGCCGCCCGTCAAACTCTGCGGTGTGGTGGATTATTACGGACCGACGAAAATTGCCGAAATGAATGATGTTCCCTCGATGCAGGATCACCGCCTGCCCGAAAGCCCCGAGGGTCGGATTATCGGTTTTTTGCATGTGCAGGAGCATCTAGACCTAGCGGAGGCGATGAACCCGATGCGGTTGATCGCAAAGGAAAGGGAAGTGCCGCCGTTTCTGATTCTGCACGGAAACAAAGATCGGCTCGTGCCGTTCCGTCAGAGTGTGATGCTGTACGAAGCGCTGCGGGATGCGGGAAAAGATGCGACGTTTTACAAGCTCGAGGGTGCGGATCACGGCGATCCCGCGTTCTGGACGGTTGTCCGATAGGTTGCCGGGCGTCACGGCGGCGCGCGGTCGCGGTGCAGGCGGGCGGCCCGGGCGGGTAGTTGACAACACCAACATCAGGTGAACGGAAAATATCCTACCGGCGGGT
>CAYUFL010000003.1:57215-73062 GCA_964444065.1 uncultured Lachnospiraceae bacterium | reverse complement strand
CGACGTTTTACAAGCTCGAGGGTGCGGATCACGGCGATCCCGCGTTCTGGACGGAAGAGACGTTTGATCTGGTGGATGAATTTATGCGGAGGGTGAGCAGATAGAAAAAAACGGAACGCATGCAATGCGTTCCGTACGTTCCGCATGAGAAAGAAAAATGGAACGCATACAATGCGTACCGCGTGCGAAAGGATGGTGGAACGCATACAATGCGTTCCGTACGTTAATTTCGGAAGGAATAATAGATTTTCAGTCCGGCGATAACGAGCATCTCGAACATGCCGGCGGCGAGCAGGGTGAAAAAGACGGTCATGCTGTAATATCCCGCGACGATGCCCGCAATGATCAGGGCGAGGGCGCTGATATACATGACCCAGCCGCCCGATTTGGTGCGGATATAGGCTTTGCGTTCGTCGGTTTCGCTGATATACATTTTTTTCAGCGCTTCATCATCGCGTATTGCTTTGGTATAGCGGGCGATCAGAAAGACAAAGACGAGTTCGATGCCTGTGAGTGCGCCGCCGAGGAAGCCCGTGAGGAATCCGTCATAAAATGTTTCTTTTCCGATGGGCAGCCAGCCGAGGGTTTCGGCGCTCAGAAAGAATGCGATGAGCAGGACGGCGACGGACATAAGTCCGCGGCGTTTTTTGAGGGTCAGTCTATATTGTTCCATGTGGATACCTCCGTTTTATAGGGGACTGGACGCGTCGGAACGCGTCGGAACGCATCGGAACGCATGCAATGCGTTCCATACAGAAAGGCGTTTCGTACAGAAATGCACAGGTGTTAGTACGCAAGAAAGGCGTTTCGTACAGGTTCGTGCGTGAAAGGCGTTTCTGAAATGTAGGGAACGCGTATGACGCGTTCCGTGTGATTCGTTTCATTTATCATCAGGATATTCGTCAGTATTTGCGTCCGTAGTAGGCGGAAAGGGCGACGATGACGAGCATCAGAAACATCGAGCAGGACAGCAGGGTGAAGAAGACGGCTGCATTGAAGAAGCCTGCGACGATGGCGGCGACGAGTATGATGACCCCGCAGGTATACATTGCGGTGCCGCCTGTTTTGGTGGCGATGAATTTGGTGCGTTCGTCATTTTCCTTGATGAAGGCATTGCGCAGTTTTTCTTCGTTGCGGAGCATGCGGATTTTCAACACCGTGCCGATGATGAAGAGCACGACCACGGTGCACGAAAGTCCGAGCAGAAAGCCCATCATGAAATCGCCGAAGCGGGTGCCGGGGTTGGTGGGAAGCACGCCGAGAAAGCTGGCGATGCAGACTGCGGCGACGACTGCCGCAAGCAGAGATTCGAGCGCGATACGTTTTTTGATTTGCAGTTTATACTGTTCCATATTAAAAATCCTCCACGTCAGAAAAGTCAAAGACATCTTCGATGCTCAGTCCGAAATATTTGGCGATCTTATAGGCGAGCGTCAGGGAAGCGGTATATTTGCCGCATTCCAGAGAGGTGATCGTCTGGCGGGTGACGCCGACCGCGAGAGCGAGTTCTTCCTGCGAAAGCTTATTCTGTTTTCGCAGTTCGGGTATTCGAGTGTTCATGATACCTCCGTTATGCAATGCATGCTTTGCATTTTTAGTATAGTACGCTTTGCATTATTTGTCAAGCAGACTTTGCAAAAAAAAAGAGCAATTGCTCACTTGCTCTTTTTTAATTTTTAAAATAGAAGCCGGTTAAAATGAGTAGATACAGTTCGGGATAATTTTCAGTGCCTAATATTTTCACTGTGTCTACAACATCAGAAATAATATCTTTTAAACCAATTAAAATCCCAGCAGTCGGATCTCCATAAATATGATCCGAAATTTTACTGAAAACATAGTGGTGTTTAAATGGAATAATATTATCCAAACATTCTGTAACAGTTATGGTTTTATAATTCATACTTTGCAGACCATCATATATCTCTGTAATAGCGGGCTCCATAATTTTTCGAAACTTTTCGACGATATTGAAATTTTCCTTATTTGATATTTCACTTTCAAAAATTATAAGTAGACGTTTAATTTCATAATTGTAATACTCAGCGTTTAAACGTTGCTTTGATGCTGTCTCTAATATTTTTAACTGTTGAATATTATCATTGATTTTTTGAATTTTTTTTGCGCTTAATTCAGTTGAATAATTATGATATTGATTGTCTATTTCAACCATAAACTTATTTAACAAATTATATCTTATTTCTAAAAATTGGTTTAATTCGCCAAATTTTATATTCAAATAAAGATCATTTTTTTTTGTTTCATTACTGTAAAGCACGACAGTAAAATCGCCTTCTGAAGTTCCATATCTTTCTGAAGACCAACTTGCATATCGGCGTGAGGCGGGATCTTTGTTTTCATGATCTAAATTAAAAGCATGTGCGCCAAAACAAGCGCGTATTGTTTTAAAATAATCATTATCGGACTGTTCATAAATTTTATTTGAAAATATACCCGTATCATTTTGAAACGGACGCTCTGGAGTATTATATAATACTCTATATAGCTGAGTTGTTGATTCCCAAACAATATCTATGCACATGATATAAGTAAAGACATCTATACTGGACAAATTTTGAGATTGACTTGTGTAATAATGATCAGAAAAATATTCCATTGAAACAGTAATCCAATCCATTGCAGAGCAAATACAATTCCATTTATTTCTTTGTTTGAAATTTCGATATTTATCGAGAATAAAATAGTGATTACCAGTTACTTTGCTTCGAAATCTTTTTATCAAATCAATATCTAACATAAAATTCACCTAACGATAATTTGAAATTATTTATGGAAAAGGCAGATAATTTTTTTCTATCTTTTTAACCACATTTATCCATGATTTGTCAAAAAATCGCAACAAAAAAATTCGAATATTGAAATATGAAAAAACACCCCCGCAGGGATGTTCCGTAACGCATGCTGTCTATCTGCTTCCCCGCACCAAACCGTCAATCTTCCGCAAGCCGCATCCGGACAGGCTTACTCCACCACGTAATCCACCGTGTGCTTGCCTCTGCTTTTGCACTTCTTTATCCGCACAATAAAGATGACCAGCGCATAGCCCAGCAACACCCCGCCGACTTCCGCCGGCAGCATGCTCACCAACAGCCACGACGGCACAGGGAGCAACAGACTGCCGCCCGACATGCTGACCCAAAGATAAGAAACCGAGGTCATTGCCGCCAGGTATAACGAGGGGATGCCGATGAGGATCAGCTCGGTGAGCGCAACGCGTACGGTGAGAATGAGACCGCTGCCGAAATAGATCAGCCATGCGAATAACCCGCCGATCATTGCCCAGGAAATGAGCTGCACAATCAGATCAAGCTGATAATATGCCGAGGCGCTGCCGAACGTCAGCCATGAGGTGAGTACCCCCGACAGATAAAATACGCCCAAAAGTAAAATGTCCCACATCAGATAAAACGCAATCTGTTTTTTCAAAACAATCCTCCCGTTCCCCGCATATTCATACCGATCCACCGACCATAATAATGGTATCATACCATAATATTGGCGAAAAATAAACTTATTCAAGAATATTCTGCCGCCCGTGATGCGCCGATGCACGATTTTTTTATCCAAAACCAAAAAACACCCCCGCGGGGATGCCTTGTTTTACTGTTTGTTGTGCTCCGAGCCGAAATTTTCCGCATTCTGCGCGTCGCTCATAAACGTGCGGTACCGCTTTTCCGCACCGGCAAAGGTGAACAGGATCATCAAAGCCGAGCCGATGACGAATAATTGCAACACAAAGGCGGCGTCCGCAATGTTCGGGCAGCTCATTACAATCAGCATGAACGCGTAACAGCCCGCATAGCCGTACAGCAGATGCTGCATTGTCACGGCACTGAGCGTGATGCCGAGTGTCTGCTCCGTGCCTTGCATCAGGCGCAGGATGAAATAGCATATCAGCACTTTCGGTACGAGCAATACCATGTGAACGGGGATAAGATGCTGCGTCAGCCCGAGCAGATGAAGAGTGAAATCGCCGAGGGTGACTGCAACCATGACTATGGCAAAACCGCGCAGTGCTTTTAATGCGGTGGAATGACCCCACATACGCCCGGTGCCGAGGAGAACAAAGAAATACCCGACAAAATCGGGCGTCAGCGAAATCAGTATGTTGCCGATATTAAAGTTGCAATCCAGTAAAAGAAACGAAAATCCCAAGAACAACCAAGTCATGCCGCACCCCACGCATATTTTCGAATAATTCGCACTATTATAGCACAGTTTTTGTAAATATACAATTGCGTCAATTATTATAAAATGATAGGATTGGACTGCTTTTGTCCATATTGGCGGAGAGGAAGAGCACGAGAGGCAACCTGTTCTGTACCCTAATCAAAAGCGTTGCAACCGAATGGATGCCTTCCAATCTCTGCCGTTATTTTTGTTTTTTTGCGATGGCAAGCGTTACTTCCAGTCCGAGCAGCATGCCTGCGATGATAATCGGAACGGTATACAGCGCCAGTCCGAACGGTGTCCAATAGGTGAAGGAGAATCCCGCGTCCATAAGCATCCAGACGACGAACTGGAATATGGAAACATACAGAGCAGGAAGACCGATGATGAGGAATTCCAACAGTTTCGTGCGTTTCGTTCGTCCGGATTTGAGACTTGTCAGCACAAGGGCAGCCAACATAGCGCCGCCGATGACCGCACTCAGGATCGAGATGAGCTGTCTGGTCAGTGAACTGACATCATATTGCGTGCCGGTGTATCGATAAAGTCTGTACGCGAAAATCAAAAATGCCCAGAACAAAATATCCCAGACAATACAAAATAGAATATGTTTTTTCATAACGAATCCCCCTTTGGTACATCATTTGCTCTCATCATAGCAAATTAGAGTGCAAAAGAAAAGACGAAGTGGAATAATGCATAAAAAAAGCCCGCAGTGTAACATGCGGGCTTTTGCCGAAATTATCTGTTCGGATTGACAGTGATGCGGATCGGGGTCTCGAGGGTCTGAATCGGTGCGTATGCCCAGACGACGGAGTACATATCCTCCTGATAATTGCTTATGGTAAAAGTATAAGTAACGAGCTCGCTATCGGTCTGCGCCTGCATCCCCATCTCACTATACTCCAAACGGTAGTCGTCGTTTGTGGTGATGTATTGAGACGTCGGAGGGGAAAAGACGTCATCTTTGCAAAGGACTTGAAGCGTGACGTTCAGATTGCCGTCTTGCAGTATCATTGAGCCGATGCTTATATTATCGGGGAGGTTTTCGATGGTTTTGGCGGCGTAATCGATTTTACCGTACTGCTTGTCTTTGTCTATCAGAGAGATCCCGTCAATGAGAATTGTGATTTGTTGTGCGTCTTCGAAATAGGCGCTTTCGAAGAGCAGAGAGATCGGCTCATTCATCGATCCTTCTCCGCCGCCGAGCGAGGTATATTGATTCCCGCTCTCGTCCTCCAGATAAAGATCGAGATCACTGATCCATGCGGTGTTGTCATAAGAGGTGGAAAGATTCAGAACTGTCCTTGTGGGGTACAGCTCCAGACTGTCTAAGTAAATCGATTGTCCGAGTATCGTAACCGTGTCACCTATTTTAACTTTCCTGACAGATTGTATTTTTCCCGTATCCGGACACAATGTGAAAGACAGTGCACTTTCGTATTGATTCCCTCCTGCCAAATATAACGTGATCGCACATTGCGACGGAACCGATACGCCGTCATTCAAATCAAATCTCATTTCGTAACCGGACTGATCTTTATTCAGATCGGTTCCGTTCGCTGTCGCAATGATGTCCGAATACAGATAAGGGTTTTCATCCGAGCTCATCTCTGCATATTGAATATAAACATCGTTCGGTGCGCTTGCCGAAAAAAATATCGTGATGCCGGTTTCGTCCACGACCATGTACTTGACGGAAATGGTAGTTTGATCGACCGATTTTGTTTGCCCGACATACTGTGCGCAGCCATTTTCGATCGCCGCTTTCATGTTGGGGTCGAACGATACGGACGAGATCAACGCTTTGAGTGCCGGGACATCGCTCATTGCAAATGCCGCGCGCGGAAACAGATTCACTGCCGCGACAAAAACGACGAGCAAAGCAAAGATGGCAATGACGGGGCGTGTGACAAAAAAGGTGCGTCTGCGATCTCTTTTCAGTCGCGACTGTGCATTGGCAACTATGTGTTGCAGTGTGTCCGGTGTTTGTTCCAATTCCTTGCTGTATGCATAATATTCTGATTTTCGATTCATACTTCTTCCTCCTGTAGTTCCAGCTTCAGTAAGGAGAGTGCTTTCCGCTGCCGTGTGGCAACCGTTCCCTGCGGCAGATTTAAAATTACAGATGTTTCCGCCACGGTGTATTGGCTGAAAAAACGCAGCGAGACAATCAGGCGCAATTCCTCCGGCAGTTTGGAGATTGCCTCTTTGAGCGGCAGTTGATCAAACGGTTCTTCCGATCCATCCGGTTCCTCAAAGCCGAGTGTTATTCTTTTTTTTCGCCGAAGTTCTTTTTTGCATACATTAATTAAAATCCGTGTGATCCATGTTTGGAAATACTGCGGTTCCCTGAGCTGATCGATATGTTTCAGTGCCTGATAAATAGCTTCGTCAACTGCCTCCAATGCATCTGCTTCCTGTGAAAGATAAACAAGTGACGTGCGATAAAGTCTGTGTTTGATTGCCTCGATCTGCGCAATCATTTCATTTGATGCCTGTTTGATACGCCGTTCCCCCTTACCGAGTATGCTCGATGCATACTTTTATAGATTAGAGTCCGAAGCCGGTGATATTTATTTTACGGATCGTAACTTTTTTAAATAGGTATGAATTCCTTCCAAATGTATCAGAAAGCAAAATGATTGTCAAACCGAAAAGGGGCAAAACGCCACTCTCTCAAATCGATTTTAAGCGATTTATTTTTTTGAGATAAGTATGGGTAAATGGAAATCAGCTCGTGATTTTGGGACAAAATCAGCCAAACGGGTAAATTACAATCACCTATTTTTGAATGGACAATATAGAAAAGTTCCTATGTGATTTTTGCCATAAATTGTATTTCATGATAAGTTCACAAAATAAAAGAGCCAAAACAGGCGATTTTTGCCAAAAATGTCATGAATCGGCGTATTTTCGAGATGATTTTTACATTGAAATGTTTCTATATTCAACTGCTGAAAAGGGAAATAATTGCATAATACATCGAAAGATTTCTATATCGGCTGTTTTTCCGACAACGAGCATTCATTCGAAGCCGAAAGACGTCATTTTTGAAAAAGCAGAAAAAAACGGATATAGAGTGGTTTCTATGTGAATGGCAATATTTGCAAAATACACACGATGGCAATTATTGAATAATATATAAAGTCAGAGTAATATTGAATATAAGATAATAACAGAGAAAGACGATGCCGAAACCACCCAAATATTGTGTTAAAAACGGTTGTAAAACACAACATTTAATATTGACAAATGTCTATCTGATCGATATACTGTACATAGATACACATCAATATATATAAATTTCTATGATATTGAAATCGATCTATGTCGTACAGTGAGAGAGCAGTTATGGTGAAATCGATCATGTTTAAAGCGCTTGGTGATAACACGCGCATTGAAATTATCCAGTTATTGGCACAGGGAGAGCTGTGCGCCAACGAAATTCACGAGAGTTTTGATTTTTCGCAGCCAACGCTGTCCTACCACATGAAGATGCTGACCGAAAGCGGACTTGTCCGATCCAGACGAGACGGGGCATGGGTGCGATATTCGCTGAACAAAGATGCAATGAATATTTTGATGCACTGGTTTGATGATCAGATCGCTTCTCAGCGCACACAAAATTCCGCGCAGACAGAGGCGGAAGCCTTTGAACCGCTTGCTGTGGGGATGTATGAAACCAAGCCGTCAAAAGCTACCATCAACGCCGAGGAACTGCGCAGACGTATCGTAAAATACTATGAATTTTCGTAGCAGAATACGACAATTTTCATTTAGTCATTGCTTGAAATACATTTAAAATATTCTATATACGGTTACAACGTAACCAAGAATTTCAAAATCACTCCATGGTGATATATAAATATGTCTATAAACACCGAAATTCGGTGTTTTTTACGTTAAGTTGACCGAGATTTTACTTGCGTATATGCGCATATACGCATATAATGACTTTGTGAGGTGATAATATGATCGAATTGTTGAAAGCACTTTCGGATGAAACCCGTCTGCGAATGGTTGCTTTGCTGGTTTCCGGGGAACGGTGTGTCTGTGAAATCGAAACCTGTCTGCAACTGACGCAGTCGAACGCGTCGCGTCACCTGAACGTGCTGCGCAGTGCAGGGATCCTTGCGAGCGAAAAACATGCGCAGTGGGCACATTATCGTATCAGTGAAAAATTCCGCACGCAGCACGCTGATCTTTACTCCTATTTGCAAACAAATTTTGCCGTGCAGGAGCCTTATCTCGGCGATGCGAAACGCGCAGAAAATTCCGTCATGCATCATAACTGTTGATTGGAGGAAACATGAAAGAAAAAAATGTAGCCGGTATCGGTTTTTTTGAAAAATATCTGACGCTTTGGGTGATTCTTTGCATGGGGGCGGGTATTGCCGTCGGTAAATTGTTGCCCGCTGTGCCTGATTTGCTGGGCAGATTCGAATATGCGAACGTATCGATTCCCATTGCCGTGCTGATTTGGGCGATGATTTATCCGATGATGTTGAAAGTGGATTTTCAAAGCATAAAAAACGTCGGAAAAAACCCGAAAGGTCTTTATGTGACATGGGTGACGAACTGGCTGATCAAACCGTTCACCATGTATGCGATTGCGTCCTTTTTCTTCTTTATTGTATTCAAATCGCTGATTCCTGCCGATCTGGCAAAACAGTATCTGGCAGGCGCCGTACTGCTCGGGGCGGCACCCTGCACGGCCATGGTATTCGTCTGGAGCCATTTGAGCAAAGGCGATCCTGCCTATACCGCGGTGCAGGTTGCGACGAATGATCTGATCATCCTGATTGCATTTACGCCGATTGTGGCACTGTTGCTCGGTATCGGCGGGGTTGCCGTTCCGTGGGATACCCTGATTCTTTCCGTGGTCCTGTTCGTTGTGATTCCGCTTGCGGCAGGGATACTGACCCGCATTCGTGTGATAGCTAAACGGGGAGAGTCGTATTTCAACGACGTGTTTGTGCATAAATTCGATCAGATCACGATCATCGGCTTACTGTTAACGCTTGTGATTATCTTTTCGTTTCAGGGAGACGTGATCCTGTCCAATCCCCTGCATATTCTTCTTATCGCCGTACCGCTTGTGATACAGACCTATCTGATCTTTTTCATCGCATATCTTGCTGCGAAACTGCTGAAACTGCCGCATAATATTGCTGCTCCTGCCGGAATGATCGGTGCATCGAACTTCTTTGAGCTTGCGGTTGCGGTCGCCATTGCTTTGTTCGGAACGGCATCTCCTGCAACGCTTGCCACGATTGTGGGTGTACTGACCGAGGTGCCGGTGATGCTGAGCCTGGTCAAAATAGCCAATGCAACAAAGAACAAATTTATCTATTGAAAGAATTTTAGGATTGAAAAAGGTCATAAAGGAGAGGACTATGCTGAAAATTGCTTTTATCTGCGTACATAATTCCTGCCGATCTCAGATTGCGGAAGCATTGGGACGAAAATACGCTGCGCAAATCTTTGAGAGTTATTCCGCAGGCACAGAACTGCGCGCGCAGATCAATCCCGATGCGGTGCGGCTGATGAAGGTGCGCTATGGCATCGATATGGAATTGTCGCAGCGACCGAAACTGATTGACGAGCTTCCGCCGATTGATGTTGTGATCACAATGGGCTGCGGCGTGTCATGTCCGTTTCTGTCATCACGCTATCGGGAGGACTGGGGACTCGAAGATCCGAGCGGGAAAGATGACGATGCATTCCTTTTGACAATCGACACGATTGAAGAAAAAATCAGACAACTTGCCGATCGTGCGAGAAAAGGCGAATTTGAAGGATAAAATATTGCGTAACGATCATTTCTGAGCATTATGCATAATCTGAACAGAAAAAAAGCGATTTTTATCGCTTTTTCTTTGTAATCGTGCTAATATTTTTTCAGAGTTTACCGAAGTAGCGTTTGTAGGGATTCCTTGTATGACAGGCAGACCGATTGCGGATGGGGTCTGTTTATAGAGCATTATCTATCTTAATTGCGGGGGTTGCATGAAACAGTTGATTCATATGTTCAGACGTTTTTTTTGCGATAACATTCCGACGGAAAACATGCCGGAATTTACGCGTTTTCGAGTGGTATACAATGCGCAGATTCTTTTGGTCGGGGCGTTGTTTCTGAGCGTGACAGAAACGTTGCTGTATTTTTTCCAGCAGAAGTATTACGGCACGGGATGGCAACTGCAGATTTTTCTGTTTATCAATGTTGCATTTCTGGCTGAGTTTTATTATATCTACAAAGAGCGGGACCGTGTAAAAATTCGCCGTACGATTGCGCTTCAGGCACTGTATGAATTAATGCTGATGATCTTTGGCGCTTGCCTCGTGCTTCGCGTACAGACCGTTTTTGATTTGGTTCACGTGTATGTGATGGTGATCGTGTTTGTCGTGCTGTTTCTGAATCAAACCTACTGGGTGCATGTGTTGCTGACATTTTTCAGTTATACGTTTTTTGTGTTGATGCTGCCGCTTTATCAGGCGAATGAGCTGATTCGTTTGACAGTTGCTTTAAATACGCTCATCGGATGTTTGCTCGCATTGCTGTTCAGCCGACTCCTTTCTGCAAAGCGGGAAAAATCGTTTATGGGCGGAGTTGAGCTGCGAAGAAAGAATGAAGAACTGGTGGCCTTGGCGCAGACGGATATGATGACGGGCATGCTCAATCATACCAGTGTGCTCGGACGTCTGGAAGGGGAAATGCTGCTTGCGCAGGAAGACGGCAAACCGCTGTGTATTTTTCTTGCGGATATCGATCGCTTTAAAGAGGTCAATGACCGATACGGACATCTGACAGGCGATCACGTGATCTGCAATGTGGCAATTATCCTGATGAGCTGCCTGCGGGAATCGGATTTTGCGGGTCGATACGGCGGCGAGGAATTCCTCATCGTCATGCCCGATACGGAACTGAGCGAAGCTTCCGCCATTGCGGAACGCATGCGTGCGCAGATCGATGCCACTGTGCTGATTCCGGACGGAAACGTGAGCATCAGCGGAGGAATCGCCATTTACAGAGAAGAATCGCTGGGCAATCTGGTCAATGCTGCCGACAAAAGGCTGTACGTCGCAAAAAATCGCGGCGGCAACTGTGTTTTGGCTCAGGATTGAATGGTTCGTCACAGGAACGTTGTACAGTCATGTGACATACCGAGGATATGATTCTCAATTGCCTGAAAACTTGACAATAGATTTGAATACGGATAAAATAAATATCAGAAGAACAATGATCGCTTCGCCGAATGTATTTCGGTTGCAACGGTCATTCTGTTTTATTTCCCGGGAAAGGACGCAGTATGCAGGACGACAGAGACCATCAGCCACAAACCGAATATGACCCGCAACGCTCCGCGCAGGCGTCCGAGACGGTGTCTGATTTGCCGCGTGACAAAAATGACCGCACGTGGATTCTCGAGAAAATGCCCGTAAAAAAAGCTGTCTGGACACTCGGCATTCCGATGATTGTGTCGATGCTGGTGCAGGTCGTCTACAACATGACCGATACGTTTTTTATCGGACAGCTGAACAATCCGAACATGGTGGCGGCAATCTCGATCTGTCTGCCGATCGCGTATATTCTGCAGACGTTCGGAAACATTTTTGCCATCGGCGGCGCTTCGCTGATTTCGCGGATGCTGGGTCGCGGAGAGAAAGAAAATGCAAGCCATGCGGCGGCAATCTCCTTCTGGTCCACGCTCCTGCTCAGTGCGGCGGCGTGCGTGATCGGGCTGTTATACTTAAGTCCAATCCTCCGTATTGTGGGCGCAAGCGATCAGACCATCGGATACGCGCAGGAATATCTGCGGATTCTCTTGATCGGCGGCACGTTTATCGGTGCGCAAATGGCGCTAGGCGGGCTGATCCGTTCGGAAGGCGCAACGAGGGAGTCCATGATCGGTATGATGACGGGCACGGTGTTGAACATTATCCTTGACCCGATCTTTATTCTCATTCTGCATATGGGTGTGAACGGTGCGGCGCTCGCGACTGTGATCGGGAACAGCATCGGATTCGTGTATTATATTTGGTTCTATCTGAGAAAAAAAGGCATTATTTCGATCGCCATCCGCAAATTCAGCTTCGAATGGAAGTATTACGCGGAAATCTTCAAGATCGGCATACCCGCCTCGCTCGGATTTCTCGTGATGAGTCTCGGCATGGCGCTCTCGAACGTGTTTGCCGCCGGTTACGGGGATGACGTGGTGGCATCGTTCAGCATTGTGTTCCGCATTACCAGCATCGGCTTTATGATCGTGCTCGGTCTTGCGGAGGGGTGTCAGCCGCTTTTGGGATACAGCTACGGCGCGCGCAACTACACCCGGTTGTTTGAGACGATCCGCTACGCGAATATTGCCGGCACACTGATCTGTATTGTGTTTGCGGGGCTGTTTTTCCTTTTCCCCGGCGCATGGATCAGCGTGTTCATGAAAAACGAAGAAGTGATCACGCTCGGCAGCACGATCATGCGGGTCATGCTCGCCTCGATGCCGTTTTGGGGTGTGCAGGTGATTTTGCTGACGGTGTTTCAGGCAATCGGCAAGCCCATCCAGTCGATGATTATTTCGCTCGGACGGCAGGGGTTATTCTTAGTGCCGTTCCTGTTTCTGTTTACGCGGCTTTGGGGATACATGGGATTTATATGGGCGGAGCCGACGGCGGATATTTTCACATCGGTGCTGGCTGTGATCTTATATCTCGCAATGAAGAAAAAATTTGAGAAAGCGCAGGACGCGGAGGGCGCGGTGCTGTGACAAGGTCACAGACCGAAGCGGCGGAATCGGGTAAAATAGACGAAAATCAAGCCCTATGCTGACAATGCAAGGAGACGGTATGAAAGAATATGAAGTAATCAGAGAAATGATGAACGCATGCTCCGGCAAGTGGAAAATCGACACGCATTTCAAGGACGAATGGGAAGCGGAAAGTCCCGAAGCCTTAATTGCCTCGTTTTACGGCGGCGTGATGCCTGCGCATGATCTGTGGGAACCGGAGGACGGGAGCTGGGTGTATACGATTGAAGAGGCTTTGCGGGAGAAATATACGGTGACGGAGATTAAATAAAAAGGGAGCGCGAAAGCGCTCCTGTTTTTTTGCGATGAATCGTAGGGGGATCAATCAATTGATGAAATACCAATATCTAATAAATATTGGTAGGTTTGATCATAAAATTCAGGTAGGCGGGTGCTGTCTTGCGCATCTCCTTCAGGTAAGAAAATCACAATACCTTGACGTGCTCGGGTTAATAAAACACGATAGGCATTAATGAGATATGTGATATTTTCTTCTTTTTGTATCTTGTTCCATTTCGTACCTTTAAATTCAAAATAATGAAATTGATCTTTTTTAAAACGCAAATCAGCATCCCAACAAACAATACTCCAGTCAAGTTCCAATCCCTGAATATCAAATTCAGTGGCGGTTTCTTCTAAAAAGTAAGAAGAACGCACGTCAGTTTTATCGTTTAAAAACCAGTTTGGAGCATCAACTTTGCTTTGTACCCATACTCCATATTTTCTTAGTCGCTTTGCTTTTGAGCTTGCTGTTATGCCATATCGTTGAGAGCCCTTAGCTTGCGCAAGTATCCATTTTTTTGCATGGTCGATGTCTCTTGTTATAACAATTGGATATACACCTTTGAATTTCTGATACAAATCTTTCGCAGTTTTTATATCCGTATCCAGCAACGCTTTTATAAAAGCAGAGACATCTTCACTCCGAAACGAACGTAACGATACTCCTAAATGTAATTCGGGAACAATAGTATATGGTATATTATCCAATAGCTGTTTTAATTGTTGCCCTCTTAAATATTCAAAATCAACGATTCGATCTGATACATAAACATCCCAATATGGAAAGTCTTTTCTGATTGCGTCAAACCATTCTGTTAAACCTGCTTCCCCTTTGTTGATTTCTTGACCCCCACCAATTAAACATATAATTGTTGTCCAATCATCATGACGATCCATAATGCTGATAAGAAATTCGGGTTCGGACATATTGAAATTCAATTGACCTTTTTTTGTTTTCATAAAATCAGTCAATTGAGGTTCCGTCCACGCCCGTTGGGCTTCATCAAAAATAACCACTTTCTCAATGGGAGCAGTTTCAACTGAAATCGCCTCGTCTCTGAAATGATGGATGATTTGGATAAATTCCTTTGCTTTTCTTAAAGCGTCTCCTTTTCTGGTATTTTCATTTCTTTGCTTATCATCTCTTGCCAGTGCTTCTTGCAATACCTTTACCAATGGATCATTTCCTGATAAGAAGACGGCATGTTCATCTTTGGCTACATTCTGTCGCTCAATTGAGATGTTAAGTCCCGCCAAAGTTTTGCCCGCACCAGGGACGCCTGTTACAAAACAAATCGATTTTTTATGATTTTGCTTACTGTCATCAATGATTTTATTGATTGCATCTGTTGTTTGGCTTAAGTTGATTGCACTTGCATCTTTTCTAGTAATTTCATCAACATCATGTCCTCGATATAAGGCTTGTGCGGCTTCTACGATTGTAGGAGTAGGCATATATAATGCGTTTATCCACTCATGATAAGAAAAATTCACTTGTTTAAATTTGGCACCAACATCTTTTATCTTTTCACCTAAATTGTTCTTATTACACGAGATGGGGGCTATAATATTGTAATCGTCAAAGGTATAGTCTCTATTCCTACTAAATGCTTCTGTGCAAACAAGCATAGGAATTAGCATACGTGAGTGGCTTTCTTTATGAAAGCATTTTAAATCAAGGGCATAATCCATGACTTGTTCATATGCATAATTGGGATAGTTTTTTTCACCCACCTTAAATTCTAACAAGAAAACAAGTCCATTATATAAAAGAATGTTGTCTACTCGACTTCCTATTCGTGGTATTGTGTATTCAAATATAATGAATCCGTCTTCAATAAAAGAGAGTTCTTTTTTTAACAAATCTATTTCGTATTTCCATGTGTTTTTTTGCAAATCATCAGCGGCGAATTGATCATTAAATGTGATCTCGCCAAATATTTCATTTGTGCTTTTTTTGATGAAAGTAGATACAGGATCAGCGTAATAATATCTCTGAAATGCCATTATTTAATCTCCTGCTCTAAATTTTCAAACAAAGAAGAATTAAAAAAATCCTTAAGTGAAATGTTTAAACCGTTACATAATTTATGGATTGTTACAACACCTGGATTTTGACTTTTTTGGCTTAAAATACTGTAAATCGTCGAGGGTGTTACGCCACTTTCGTTTGCAAGTGCATTGATTGTATATTGATGTTGTTCGCATAATTCAATGATTCTATGTGCAACAGCTTCTTTTGCGTCCATTCCATCCTCCTTGTTTATAGTAATAGTTTATAAAAAATTACGATATATCGTGTTCGATATATCGTAAAGATGGGAATATTGTTTTCACGCACCGCAAAACCGCATTGCGGGAAAGAAACATCTGCTGCAAAATACTTCGCATACGCTTGGAATTCTGCGCGGAAATGTGATATGCTCAATCAAAAGAGAAACAGAGGAACACTATGTGCACCAGTATCATCAGCCGAGGCGACCGCATTCTGATCGGCATGAACTTTGATAACAACGGCATGAAATATACCGCGAAAATCACCGAACCGGGCGTGTATACGGTTTTGG
>CAYUFL010000003.1:15100-57205 GCA_964444065.1 uncultured Lachnospiraceae bacterium | reverse complement strand
GCCTCTTTCGGCGTAAGGGCGGACGGAACATTCGCGAATAATCTGATCGTGGATTCCAACGGCAAGGGTGAGTACCGCAGACCGAGCAAATATGTCACCACCACGACAAAATTGGTGAGCGACGTGCTCAGCGGAAAAATTGCTTCCGATGAGATCGGCACGTATCTGGATTCGGGCATTGCCGTAGTCAATACCCCCGCATACAGCACACACAATATGATCACCGATCATATGGGGAATGTGTGGATTGTCGAGCCCGGAAGAGGAATCCGCTTCTCCCCGTGTAAGGAAAGCGCTTATTGCATTCTGAGCAATGTGTCTGTGCTGGAAGCGCCGCTTGACTGTCCGCGCGCCCGCACCGCGAAAACCATGCTGGATGAGAAACCGAACCCGGACGTATCCGACCTGTTCGGGATTCTCTCCGCCGTCAGTCAGATCGGGGAATGGGAAACACAGCTTTCGATGGTGTACGATGTTTGCGCACGGAGACTGTATACCTGCACCGAAAGGCAGTTTGACGCGATTGAACAGCTTGCTCTGTGACACGAACCCACGCGTCGGATCACGCCAATTTCAGCGCACGATATGGAATGATATCCGACGTATTCAATATTTATGAAAAAAAGTAACACGCGAAAAACCGCATCAATAAAGGATTTGATCGGTTTTTTTATTTCCCCGGGAATGCAATCGGTTTTCTACGCTTGCATGCGGTTTGCGCAAGGTTTATAATTTAGGCACCAAATCGGGATCGGTATGCCGCAGCCTCCTTGCGCGCGTTAATCCGACCCGGATAAAAAAAGTAATTTCGGAGGTTTTATCCATGGATAAACAGAGGATCGAGAATGCGGTCCGTGAGATCCTTTTCGCAATCGGGGAAGACCCTGACCGGGAAGGTCTGATCGATACGCCCAGACGTATCGCAAAAATGTACGAGGAAATATTCAGCGGAATGGAACAGGATCCGTCCGAACATCTGAAAATATTTTTTCAGGATGAAAAATACGAAGAGCTCGTGCTCGTGAAAGATATTTCGTTTTATTCCATGTGCGAACACCATCTGGTGCCTTTCTTCGGAAAAGCACATGTGGCGTACCTGCCCAAAAACGGCAAACTGACGGGACTGAGCAAACTGGCACGCGTGGTGGAAACCGCCGCGAAACGCCCGCAGCTGCAGGAACGGCTGACTTCTACCGTGGCGGATGCGATTATGACAGCACTTGAACCGTACGGCGTGATCGTCGTTATGGAAGCGGAACATATGTGCATGACGATGCGCGGCGTGAAAAAAGCCGGCTCCAAGACCATTACCAGCGCGGTGCGGGGGATCTTCTCCAGCGACGCGAAAGCCCGCTCGGAAGTCATGTCCTTTATTAACATGCAGTAAGGGGGGCTTGGAATGGATATTCTGAACGAACCCAAAATCATACCCATGCAGATCGGCAACCGCACGATTCGTTTCGGCACGCGCAGTTTCATCATGGGCATACTGAACGTAACGCCCGACTCCTTCTCCGACGGCGGCGATTTTTCGGCGGTCGATGCGGCTTTTTTGCATGCGAAGGAAATGATCGCGGACGGAGCGGACATCATCGATGTGGGCGGGGAATCCTCCCGTCCGGGCTATACGGAAGTGTCCGCCGAGGAGGAAATGCGGCGCGTGATTCCGATGATCCGAAAACTGGCGGCGGAAACCGATGTGCTGATCTCCATCGATACCATGAAAGCATCGGTCGCGGAAGCGGCACTGAAGGCAGGCGCACATATCCTCAACGATGTGTGGGGGCTGCAGAAAGACCCCGAAATGGCGTATGTCGCGGCAAAATATGATGTGCCGATTATTGTGATGCACAATCACGACGGTACGCAGTACAAACATGCGCTTATCGATGAAATAATGCGCTTTTTTGAGCATACCTTTACGATTGCGGATCAGGCGGGGCTCTCGCGCGAAAATCTGATTCTCGATCCGGGGATCGGTTTCGGCAAAGACTTTGAGCAGAATCTGGACGCGATGCGCAATCTGTCGCAGCTGCGTGCATTGGGATATCCCGTACTGCTCGGCACCTCACGCAAGCGCATGATCGGTACCATTCTTGATGTGCCGCCGAAAGAACGCACGCACGGCACCGTCGCGACGACGGTGGTCGGTATTATGCAGGGTATGGATATCTTCCGCGTGCATGATGTAAAGGAAAACGCGCACGCCGCAAAGGTGACGGACGCGATCGTGAGGAGGACGCATGGATAAAATTACGATGAAAAATATGCAGTTTTTCGGCAGACACGGCGTATTGCCCGAGGAAAAAACACTGGGGCAGAAATTTTTTGTCGATGCTGAGCTGTATCTCGATCTGCGCGATGCGGGCGAAACGGACAAACTGCAATACACGGTGGATTACGGTGCCGTATACGGTATGATCCGCGATATTATGGAAAAAGAATCCTACAGTCTGATCGAAGCGGCGGCGGAAACGATCTGCTCCGATATTCTGTTTTCGTTTGAGCCGGTACAGAAAATCACCGTGGTTGTAAAAAAACCGGAAGCGCCCGTACCCGGTATCTTCGACTATTTTGCCGTGGAACTGACGAGAGAGCGCAATGCATAAGATCTATCTGAGTCTGGGCAGCAACATCGGAGAGACGAGAAAGAATCTGGAAGAAGCAATGGAAGCGCTTGCCGAGAAAGTCGAAATCACGGCGGTTTCCTCCTACTATGAAACCGAACCCGTCGGCTACAAGGATCAGAGCTGGTTTCTGAATATCGCCGTTGCGGGAGAGACGGTGCTTGCCCCATATGATTTATTGTCCTTTACCCAGTCGATCGAGCGGGGCATGGGCAGGGTGAAACTGATCCGTTTCGGTCCGCGTAACATTGATATCGATATCCTTCTATATGATGATCTGATACTGAAGGACGACGCGCTCACGATTCCGCATCCGCGGATGACCGAGCGTGCATTTGTCGTGGAGCCGCTTTACGAAATTGCTCCCGAACTGTGTGTGGCAGGTGAGCCGCTTGCGGAAATTCGGGAAAATCTGCGCGGCGAGCAGATCAGAAAACTACCGAAGGCGGGTGAACCGAATGAGTGAAATGCCGCGTGTGCAGCAGATTCTGCGTGACGAAGCATATCAGTCTTATCTTGCGAAAAACGAAAAAGCGGAAAAAAACAGAGTATATTGCCGCCACGATATGACGCACCTGCTGGATGTCTGTCGGGTGGGCTATGCGATGATCCTCGAAGACGGACTGCCCTACACAAAAGAACTGATGTATGCGGCGGGACTGCTGCATGACATCGGGCGCTGGGTGCAGGTCGAAACCAAAACGGATCATGCGAAAGCGGGCGCCGAAATGGCGGCACCGATCCTCAAACGATGCGGTTTTTCGGACGAAGCATCCGCGTTGATCGTGCAGGCAATTTTATATCATCGGCTTAGCGAGCATCCGGATGCGTTCAGCAAAGTGCTTTATGATGCGGACAAACAATCCCGTCCGTGTTTTGCGTGCCCGGAAATCGGCTCATGCAAGCGGTTTGCAAACGGCGAGGCGGCGGAGTTGCGATACTGAATTTGACATCAATCGCAGGAATGACAGGAGGACGCGATGACAGACGGGTTTTTATTGACAGAAGGTATTGTACTGATTCTAACGGGAGCGATTTTTCTGATCTGTGCCATCAGGCAATATCGGGGAAAGGGAGCTGTATTGAGCGTCTCTTATTTTGCGGCTGACGCGCAGGACAGACCGAACATGCGGACGCCGAAATCCTATCGCTGGGCGGGCAATGTTTTGCTGTATCCGGCTGTTGTTTGTCTGCTGTTCGGCATTTCATTTATTACACAGAATCATTTGTTTTCTTATGTGGGCACGGTGCTGCTCGCAGGCGGTGTTCTTTCTGGAGTGATTTTTGTCGCCGCAAGATAATGGCATTGCAGTACGGAGCGAAGCGCAATGCTGATATACAGTTTCTGCCGGCGTATTTTCAATCAATGCGCTTTTTTTGCGGCGGAAAAGCACGGAATATCGCGAAATCACTGCGAAACAGAAGCGGTTTCGGGTACAATAGGAAAAGAAAAAATGTACGGTACTTTATGTTGCGGAAAACGGCTGTTGGTTATGAATCTGCTTTTTGCACCGTTTATCCGGAAAGGGAATATCAATGAAACGAAATACGCTTGTCAATCTGCTTTCGGTTATCCTTACGGTCGCGGTACTCGTTGCGATGGGCTATATCTGGAGCGCACATCTGCTGCCCGAACGGGTCGATTCGGTGCGTGCGTATACCGACGGATTACAGTCCGACGGCGCAGTTTTGCTTTATACTGTTTCGGACGGTAAGTGTACGGTGATTGCCTACACGAAAAACAGCAGCGAATATTTTGGTGTACTGATCGAAAACAATGATGCCTGGGTCATTGTTCCGCGCAGCGAAATTCACGCGAAAACCGAAACAAAAACTGCCAAGTATACGCTCAAGAGCATCAAGCTTTCCGGAAGCAATTACAAAGTATATCTCGCAATCTCCGCCGATGCGCAACCGACGGAGATGTATGATTCCGTTTCGTCTTTGGTTTATCAGACAAACGCATTGGGAAAAGTCGTGACGGCGATTCTGATTAATGATCAGGAAGAGAGTTACGTCCTGACGCTGAACGGGAAAGATTATGAGTGGGATTGATCTCACATAGCGGACAGAGCGGCTGGCGATGCCGCAAATGATCGCTTGCGGCATTCTTCCGAATCATACCAGAAGAATTTAATTTTTTAAGAAACCGAAAAAAGCACCTGTAATGTGAACCGACCCCCAAAGTTATTTTTCAGTACTTCATACTGTCTGACTTTTGGGGTGCCGTTCCATAATACGGTGCCATTTATGTATGCAAAAATAAAATTTTTATGCGTAAACGAAAGCGTTGCGGTTATTTTTTGTCTGCGGAAATTCAGTTTTCCATACTGTATTCGCTGTAGCCGAAGCCGTCGCCCAAATCGACCATCATTTTCCCGTCATCGGGACTGCCCATATCCACAAAGATGTTTTTTGTGCCGCTCATCGTATGGTTCAGCAGAGAATATGACCACTCCCACGAAAATGCGGCAGCATTGAGATTGGGATTGACATATACATAGTTCAGCGAACCCGAAGGCTGATAGATCAGGCTGCTGATGCTCAGTGTATAGTGGTTATTCTGTTCGCCGAACGTCAGGTATGTCGATCCGTTGTACCAAATACCGCTGATCTGCTTGTAAAAACGCTGTTCATCCGTCAGCCCCTTCACAATCAGCGCAATGCTCTTGATTTCGGTATTGCCCGAGGCGTCGGTCACACTCAGGGTAAGGGGGTAGGTTCCGTCTTCCGAGGTATCATAATTGCCGCTTACCGTGATGCGATCCGTCCCGATCTCATCGGAATTGTCGGATACGCTTGCATAATCGGCGATGTCAAATGGTGTGCCGTTGGTGAGTGTTACCGTATCGCTGATGTTGATTTCGGGCGGTGTGGTATCGATTACCGTGACCGCATAGTCGATCATATGTGTTTTTCCTGTTGAGGTCTTTGTGACCGCATAATCGATGGTATACGTGCCCGGTTTGTCGGAAATCAGTTCGCTTGAAAATACGGTGTAGGTATAGCGATCCTGCGCATTTTTTTCAAAGGCAACCAGGTCGATCGGATTCACAAAAGCCGCCGCTTCCAAGCTCGGCGATTTCAGCACGATCGGGTTGTAAAACGAACACAAAAACCAGAAAAACAATGCCGAAGCAATCAGAAACAGAACAATTTCGAAATTCAGCCTGCGGTTATCCCGCACGCGCTGTGCCGCTTTTCTCGCGGCAATGGCTTCCGGCGAATATTCGTTGGGATCTTCCTCTATCATAATGGCATCGACAATATTCGGACGTGATGTGTCTATAATCGGTATCGGGGCAGTATCCCCGCCCTGCTCGGTTTGGTGTGTATCCGCACCCTGCTCGGAATTTCTCTGCAGGGGTTCGGAGGCGATGCTGTAATCGACGCCTTCTATTTTTTCTTTTGCGCCGGACAGAACCGAATCGATAATGTCATCGTCATTGATCAGTATTTCGGAACAGTAATAACAAATTCTCGTGCCGTCCCGCAATTCTTTTCCGCAGTTTTTACAAATCATATATTCTCCCAAGTCCCTTTCATGAACCAATCTTGCGAATGCGCTGTGTACGGTTTGCATTCGATTTCGCTGCATTTATTGTAACAGACGCTGAATTTGTCCTCAAGAAACTTAATCCGCCTGTAATCATGCACTCATTTTTTTGTAATGTTTTTCTAAGCAACGACAGAGAAAAGATGCACACCGCACATCTTTTTCCGCATGTTCTATTTTTTTGTATTGTTCATTATTTCGCGTACAATTGTCTGCCATTTTTTGGGTTCTTCTTTGATCGGGGAGTGCGCCGATTTCTCAAAGGCAAACCAGTTTTTTTTCGGCGCTTCCAGACGGTTGAACCATTCGCGCGCCAGAATGGTCGGGGTGTTTTGATCATGATTTCCCTGCAAAATCCATACCGGCATCGCAAGTGAAGGCACACTTTGACGGAAGTTTAAGGAGACCACCTCGTCCCAAAGCTCCGTCAGTGAATAATACGCACCTTTTGCATATTTCGGAATATCGCAGAGATCATATTCCGAAGTTTCAAGTAACGGCAGTAAGACTGCATGCACCATCGTGGAGTTGGTGCCGTACTCCGCACCGCCGTATTTGCTCAGGTATTTGCGTTGGATCTGCATGCCTTTGAGGGATGCATACCGCCCTTCCTGAGGCGCGCCGATGCGCGAGAGTTGCTGCATGGCTTTGCCGTCATTGCGGCTGGCTGCCTGCTGAACGGCGAATTGGTAAGAAAGCAGCTCATTCTGCGCACCGTTCACGAACTGACCCATACCGATGTAGTTTTCAATCAATTCGGGATATTTCTGTGCAAGCAATACGCCGAGAATACTGCCCCAGGAATGCCCGACAATCGAAACTTTTTGTTTGCCGAAGCGTTCGTTGAGATATCGGATGACCGCCGCGGCGTCTTCCACCATATCCGCGATATGCAGATGCTCCGTCTTTGCTGTTTTAGCATTGTAACTGAGCCCTGCTCCGCGCTGATCCCAACATACCATGGTGCAGATGTCGGTGAGTTCGGATTGATATTTGAGCACGGTGTGCCTGTCGCAGATGCCGGGACCTCCGTGCAGAAACAAAAGAATCGGATTGGACGGGTCGGTTCCGCGGATACGGATATTTTGGCGGGAACCGTTTATTTCAATGGTTTCTTTACTTTCAATCGGGTAAGCTGTTTTTTTCATGATTGATCCCTCTCAGTCGTTTGTTTCGATTGCTTTCTGGTATGTGCGGTATCCGTTGCCGTCGGAAAGATTGACGGATATATTTCCGTATTGCGCATTTGCTGCGTGAAATGTGATGTTGGTCTGTCCGCTGATCGGCTGTTTTGCGCTGCTGTCCGTCCATTCCCAGACAAAACTCGCGGATTCATTGTTGTCATCGAGCGTGTCATAGACAAGCACGCCAGATTTCGTGCCGGTCTCCAGATAATAGGAACCGTTCTTTGTGCCGATATGCAAAAGGACTGCTCCGCGTGCCCAGTCTCCGTAAATCAGATCAAAGAATGTATCCTGCGCCGTGCGTTGCATGACAACAACCATCAGATTCACAATCGTGGTATTGCCGGACGCATCCGTCAGGCTTAACGTGAGCGGATAATTGCCCGCAACATCGGTATCGACCGTCCCTCCGACATATAACTGGTTGATGCTTACCCCCTGCGCATTGTCTGCAACCGTCACGAAATCCGCAATGCGGAAAGTGTCGCCCTGCACAATTTGAAGCGTTCCGGATGCCGAGATGACAGGAGCCGTTGTATCGACAACTTCGTATTGGAAGGTGATTTCCCGGATCTTCAGATTTGTTTTATTGATTACCGTGTAGGTAACAGAATATTCGCCGGGTATATCGGAAATCAGATCGGAGGATTTGACACTGAAGTTGTAGCTGTCTTTATCAGGTGCCTCGAGTGCTGCCAGTGATATCGGATCGATATACGGAGCCGCTTCGATGGTTTCCGAAAGTCGAACGAGAGGGGTGTGAAAAATGAAGCGATAGACAGAAAACAACAAGAGTGCAAAGATGAGAATCGCGGCGGAATAACACAAAAGATACCGTCTCTTGCGCAGATCATCGTTCGGCGGCGAGAGCACTATTTCCAGAATCTCGCGCACTTCCGCTTCTGTCGGATCTTCATCAATGAGTTCTCCTGAGTAAAGCGGTATGGATTCAACTGTTTCGTCCGTGGCTTGAGACGGAGAACCGCGCAGCGACGCATCGGATTTGTCCGAACGGAAAGTCGCCCCGTCGGGCGGATCATCCGACAATATTTTTTCTATGACGGTATCATCATCCAAATATCCGGAACAGTACGGACAGAGAATGAGACCGTCTTCTATTTCTTTTCCGCAGTGATTGCAGCGGATCATCCTAACCCCCAAATGTGAAATATGACACATTACTTTACCTATATTTTAACAAAATTTATTGCAAAGCACAAGTATATGTACTGTTTGCCCGTACGTGCATGGCAAAGGGCACCTGCCGATGCAATGAATCGGATACGGAAGCGAAGTATATTGCGATTGCAAAGCGTGGTCTTGCGAAAAATCAAAGCATCGGAAACGCGGGTGCGCATCCGATGCTTCGTTTGATATTACCTGTTTAAGTGATTTTCGGGATCAAATTATTTGCCTTTTCCGTTGGTTGTGTTGCCGTTGTCACTGTTGGAACCGCCGTTGCCGTTGCCGTTCGTTGTAACGGTGGTATCGGTAGTATCGGTGGAATTCGTTGTTGTGTCGTCGGAATCCGATGATCCGCTACCGCTACCGTTCATTGTTGTGTTGTCGTTGGTATTGCCGTTTCCTTTGTTCGTATTGATTGTCTTCATGATGTCTTTTACGGAAACATCTTTCCAATCTTCCACATTGACACTGTCGGGATCGGAGGAGGATGCGATCAATTTTTCGATCAGATTGAGTTTGCCCGGGGTCATTCCGAGCGCTTTTGCTTCCTGTACCCGGTCATATCCGACCGCTTCGCCCTGTACTTCGATTGCGCGTGTGCGAACCTGATCCATTTCCATCACGTGTGTTTGAAGCTGCTCGCGCAGTTGGTCGGCGTTTGCTTCATTTGTGCATGCTGTGGCAATCATGATCTGTCCGGGATCGTCTCCGTCAAAATATCCCGCTGCCGCGATTTCGTCCACGGTTGCAGCGATTGCATCTTCGATATTGGTATAGTTGAGATGTAAGTCCTGCAAAATCTCTTCGCCGTCTCCATTGACTGCCTGTGCGGAAAGCACGAGACCAAGTCTGTTGACGGAATATTCGATGGACGGATTGACGTCCAGACTGACATAGCTGTAAGGGGAGAAGAACCCCCATGCGCCGAAGCCGACGACAATGGCAATGACTGCCGCAGTTGCGTAACGCGCAACACCTGTTTTTCTGACTGTGTTCGTTGTTGTTTCCATTACTACCACCTGTCCTAACGTATAATTTTTATTTTTGATTTTGTGCATGGTGCCTGCATCGTCAAGGGCAGCTGCGTCATTTTTTTTGATTTGTACAATAACAGCTCTCATTTTCCCAACTCCTTTCTGATGATCGGCAGATAGTCGGCAAGACAGGGACAATCCCGGGTCATGATCTCTGCTGCCGCTATTATATAGTTTCGGTGGCGCTCCAGTATTTTTCGGGGGACGGCGCAATTTTTTTCAATTGCGGCTACAGGCAGACATCGTTTTGCGCGCAGTGCGCTCATCAGCGCAGGTTCCTTTACGAGGAAGGCGACGGATTTGGCACAGGCTTTTTTTGTTTTCTCCGCTTTGGGAGAGCATTCCGCAAGCGACATAAAATCGAATCGGTAATGTTTCAGTACAGCAGAGATTTCCTCTATTTCATCGGTCATGCGGCGATCTTCGGTTTGGGTCAGCTGTTGTGCGACGATCGGCGTAACACAAAGGAATTCGTCCGCGTCATCTTCGTATTCCAAATCAAACAATGCAGGATCGACCGCAATTTCATTCTCGAATTTTTTTTCCGCACGCAGGTAATCGATCAGTCTGCGTTTCATGACAAGTTCCGCGAACGCGTAAAAATTTCCTTTGTCCGCGTCATAATCGTTGACTGCCTGTATAAACCCGGAAAGTGCGACAGACCAAACATCATCGCTTCTCGTGACATATCGGCGCGTAACCGAGGCGGTATATTTTAAAACATACCCTTCATGGCGGCGCACAAACTGTTCCATTGTACCACTGTTCTTCTGTGCCTGTGTTACTTCTCTGATCGCATTCGTATTCAATGTGCGTGCTCCGTTTCCTTTGTTATGTGAGTGCGGATCGTTCGTCAATGAAGCTGAGCATCAATAAATGATGCCGTTATTATATATATTTCGGTTCGGGGACGAAAAAAAACGGGGTATTGTTTGTTATTTACCATATTCTGCTTATTTATGACGAAACAGGTCGTATTGCGGTTTTTGAATATTCCGAAAAATTCCCGAAGCAGAAGCAAAAACGGTTGTCGGATATCGGTTGCGGTGATATACTGAACACATTATACAATCATATACAATCCGGAGGTATTTTATGTTTAATCCGAACAGCGGATTTTTATATCTGATCGTTGCGCTCGTCATTGCGTTCGTCGTTGCCGAATCGATCTATTTCCTCAGAAAAGCGTGGAAACAGGCAAAAAAAATCGGCATATCGGACGAAGTGCTGAAGAAAACGGTGATTTCAAGCGCGGTGTTTACCGTGGCGCCTGCCGTGGCGATTCTGCTCGGCGTGATTGCCCTCTCGAAAGCGCTCGGACTGCCGCTCCCGTGGCTGAGACTTTCGGTCATCGGCGCACTGACATACGAAACGACTGCCGCCGCGACTGCGGCTTCCGCGCAGGGATACACGCTGTCGAATCTGATTACCAACCCGCAGGTGTATACCGCCATTGCATGGGTCATGACCATCGGGATTATGCTCAGCCCGCTTACGGTGACACTGTTCGGCAAGAAGATCGAGAGCGGCGTACTCAATATTCGCAGCAAAGACGAAAAATGGGGCGAAATTTTTATGAGCGCACTGTTTCTCGGGATGATTTCAGCTTTTCTCGGTGTGGTGTTCGCCACGGTGAACAAAGGGCTCGTCGGATGGATTCCGGTCTTTGTGATGATGGCTTCTGCGCTGATTATGGCGGTGTGCGGATTATTCGTGAAAAAGCTCAAATGGAAATGGATGGAAGATTACGCACTGCCGATCAGCATGTTGGGCGCTATGGCGCTGTCGATCCCGATTACAGGGCTGATCAACGGTTTGGTATAGGAGGCATATGATGAAACAGGAAAAAACATACAGAGAAAATTTACATACCGTCGGCAGAATATGGACCGTCGCAGGCATGATCATGCTGCTTTTGGTGCCGACCGTAATCTGCATATATTTTCAGGCATGGCCGCAGTTTTCTGCTGTCGGCAAAGGACTGATCGGCGTGATTCCGATCTTCTGGACCGTCGGCGTGATCGAGGTATTGACCTTCGTTCCGATGCTCGGAACGGGCGGGGCATATCTCGGATTTATGACGGGAAATCTCACCAATCTGAAAGTGCCGTGCGCGCTGAACGCCATGCAAAACGCAAAAGTGGAATCCGGCACGGAGGAAGCGGAAGTGATTTCGACCATCGCCATTGCGGTGTCCTCCATTGTGACGACGGTAATCATCGCACTCGGGGTTCTGCTGCTTGCGCAGATACAGCCGTTTCTCGAATCCGCAGTGATGCAGCCCGCATTCGACAATATCCTGCCCGCGCTCTTTGGCGGACTCGGTGTGGTCTACATCTCCAGGAACTTCAAGATCGCCATTGTGCCGATGATCTTCATGATCGCGTTGTTTATCCTGGTGCCGTCCATGGCAAGCTCTGTGGGCATTCTGGTGCCTGTGGGCGCACTGATCGCCATCGGGGTCGCAAGAGTGATGTACAAGAGGAATATGCTGTAGCCAGGAACGCATACAATGCCAGGAACGCATACAATGCTAGGAACGCATACAATGCTAGGAACGCATACAATGCGTGGGGGAATCGTGCATACAAAAACAGACATGCATTTTTGCATGTCTGTTTGTTTTGGCGTATTTTGTTTGGATTGCGTCCTACAGCATCCGCATGCCGAGGGTCGGCAGATTCGGCAGACGTTTGTAGAAATCCTGACGGTGAATCATATAGGGCGTCACGGTTGTTATTTTCTTTTCTTTGGTGAAAAATGCGATGCCGAACAGCACGTTTTCGCTTTTGACAAAATCTTTGTATTCCAGAATTTGTTTTTTGCCGAAATAAGGCGTGAATTCAACTGTTTCTCCCGCTACGATTTTGAAGCGGAAGAGCATAATGCCGTAAACGAGTGCCACCGCGCCGAGTCCAAAGAATACGATCAGCTCTCCGGCAGAGAATGTCACCAGTGCGCCCTGCGTATCGACTGCACCTACGAGCATCGCGTAAATCGGGAAGCCGATTGCGAGAAGTCCGCATAAAATGAGAATAATCGGGAAGGCAATCATATATCGTACGGTAACCGTTTTTTTGTTCATAAGTCCTCCAAAGGCATGTTTATGATTCAAATTGTAACAGAAGTTTGATTGGATTGCAATCACGGGTTTACGCAGTTATTTCGTAAAAAAGAGATGCCATTCGGACGTGGCGGTTGACCGCAGCGGCAGGGTTTTGTTATAATAGAAAATGTTAGTTTTTGCTAACTCAAACGACTGAATTCGTTCAGACAGGAGAAAAGCATTTGAAACAGAAAAAAAGAAAATCATATCAGAAAAATCTTGTTTACGGACTGACGATCGTTTTGTCACTGGTGTACATTCTGCTCGGCAATCGTATCGCGGCGGGAGAAGGTACGTATGAGGGCGAAGCGTCATACGGGTATTATCTCAAGGCAGAGGTAACCGAAATACTGGCTGAAGTGGAAAATATCGACGTGCTCGGAGACAACGACGGATACGATGTGCGTTTCGAAGCAGAAATTCTAAAGGGCGAAAACAAGGGCAAATACGTCACTGCGACGAAAACATACGATTCGTTTGCCGAGACCGACGGGACAAATGATATCAAGCTCGGCGATAAGGTCATTTTATACAGCGATGCGCTGACAATCAACCAGGACTGGATCTTTATGGCGTATTCGCGCAGCGATATTCTGATGATCCTGGGTGTCGTCTTTTTGGCTTTGCTGATTGTATTCGGACACAGAAAAGGCATCAATACGATTATTTCGCTGACCTTTACCGTGCTTGCGATCTTTTTCGTACTGGTGCCTGCAATTTTGAGCGAACAGAATATTTATCTGTGGTCGATCATTACCTGCGTGTTTATGACGGTGATGACCATGCTGATCATCAACGGAGCGGACAAGAAAAGCATCGCTGCCATTGTCGGATGTATCAGCGGGGTTGCGGTTTCGGGGATTCTGATTTTGATCTTAAATAAACTCGTCCATCTGACGGGGATCATCAATGAAGAATCCGTGTTTCTGATCAGCCTGAATACCGACAACCCAATCGATCTGCGTGCGATCGTGTTTGCGGCGATTCTGATCGGTGCCATCGGTGCGATTATGGACGTGGCGATGTCGATCAGCTCTTCTCTTTGGGAAATCTCGGAGCAGATGTCATATCCCGAATTCGGAAAATTGCTCAAATCCGGACTTTCAATCGGGCGCGATATTATGGGGACTATGGCAAACACACTCATACTGGCGTATATCGGAAGCTCTCTGGCTCTGGTGTTGTTATTGGTGGCTTACAATACACCGATGATTTATCTGTTCAACCGCGAAATGATCGTGGTCGAAGTGTTGCAGGCGCTCATCGGGAGCTTCGGGCTGCTGTTCACGATCCCGTTCACCTCGTTGGTGGCGGCAAAACTGTATGCGCCGAGATAGTGCAGGTGTATACTGTCTTACATTGAAAATAAAAGCCTGCGATTTGCAGGCTTTTTTACGTTTAAAGGACATACCGTCAGCACCACTCGATATATGTAATATACAAATATTGTAAATATCACACAATCGTTCTTGTCAGACAGCAGACAAAAAAAGCACCGACCCGATTGTTCGGGGCTGTGCTGTATGATGGGACGTTATGATTCATTTTGTATTACGCTGTCGTGTCAAAAATGGAAGATGTACCCGAAGCGCTGTCTAGATAACTGTCTTCTGCGGATGCGTAGGAATCAATCAAACTGCTGATTGCCGCTTTTGTCAGCGACGAACTGCCGAGGTTCTGATACAGACTGTTCAGATCGGTATTGTTGGAGAGCACATTGCTCATGCCTGCATCGGACAGGACGGTGTTGAGTGTATCGTAGCAGTTCAGTTGGCTGAGGGTCAGCTGCGATTTCGCGTAGCTGTTTGCGTTTGTGACCGAAGAAAAATCAGCAGAGTCCGTATTGCCAAGCGTTTCAAGCAAGGTAGACACATCGGAAACATTGTAGTACTCTTCCGATACGTCGCTTTGGTCAACTGCGTATTTGCTGTATGTATCGCTGTTTTGCAATTCATACATGCTGTATGTGTAATTTGCCATGGAGCCCACAGAAATTGCCATATCGATTTCCCCTTCTATATTTGCTATCGGCATGTTCACACAGGTAGTTAGGGGAATCGCAGGATTGATGTCGAAATTTTTTATAAAAAAATCAGGCTGCCGTTCGGACAGCCCGTTTGTTTGTATTTTTATGATTGACGCAGCAAATCTTTTGCCCGCTCGTAGTCTTCTTTTCTGCGGATGGAATAACCGTACCGGTGTCCCTCACCGTCTGAAAAAGAAACAGCATATGTCATGGACGGGGTGCGCACATCCGAGAGTTCGGAACGTGCCGTCAGTTTTTTCGCGCGGCATTGACGCAGCATTTCTTCGAGAGAAAGTGTTGCGTGCATTTCCATCAGCAGAGCTGTGATTTCTTCGTAATTGAACATCCATTGATATTTGCCGATGTCTGTGTCCGCGACGACTTTGTCGGCACCCGATATCGGTACCGTGAGTGCCCATACCGCTTCGTTGGTAAACAGCAGCGCATTTTCGGGACGGATCACTGTTCCTGTTCCGAGTATGCTGAAACTGCGTACTTTGCCGTATTCCGTCACGGCAGGAATCATATCCACGAATTCTTCGTTCGGTAGTAGCGGGACGCTGTCGGGTATCGGCTCATTCATAGAGCTCAGATCAACAGATGCAATCCGTTTCAAACTGATCGTCTGAAGGACAAGTATACTACCTGCAATTACAAGAATGCCGAGACAAAGAAACCAGGGAATGCCTAAGGCGAGAAAAATAAAAGCAATGATGAAAAGAAGTGCTGATAATCCGACCGTTTTTCCAAGTCTGATTCCGCTGCCCGCCGTTCCTACAGTCTGTACGGTCTCGGCGAGCCTCCGCGGCCCGGGCTTGTCTGAACTGCCTTCGCTCATGTCAGGATAACCTCCTAATTGCTGCGGCCTTTTCGAATGATCCGCCGGTGCCGAATTTCGGCAGGGGAAAGCGGATGTTACCGCAATTGTTATGGATTATTATATAACCACTGCATTCAATAAGCAAGAATAATCCGTTATTTTAGCGTTTCGCTGTCTTCGCTGCGCGATACGGGGTGTTGCATTTGAGACATGCGTCGCGATGCATGGACAAGGTTGCACCGCAAACGGGACATATCCAGTGCTGCGCATCTGCTCGGGCAAATGCGTCCAAACCGTCCGTTTCGATGTGTCTCAGATTGTCAAGCAAATCGACTTTATAATTTTCCAGATACCGTTTCGCCAGCGCTTTGAGGCGTCTGCACGGGAAATCGGGGCATGCGGAGCCGCACTGCGAAAGTTGCAATGTGCGTCTGTTTTCGCAGTTTTTGATGATACAGCTCAAGCAGCTTTTTGCTTTGTAGCCGACGTCTTCGGTGCAGCCCGCGCAGATATTTTTCTCTCTAAGATGCCCGATGCACACGCCGCAGTTCAGCCCGCAGGGGGAGATCAGGTTTGTTTTGTGCATATTGTTTCTCCGATGGGATGGTGTATTATATTTGCATTGAAGGGAACGCATGCAATGCGTTCCTTACAGAAAGGTGCATCGGCAGGACAGCAGGGAACGCATATCGTGCGTTCTTTTACAGAAAGGTGCATCGACAGGACGGTAGGGACGCATATCATGCGTTCTTTTACAGAAAGGTGCATCGGCAGGACGGTAGGGACGCATATCATGCGTTCTTTTACAGAAAGGTACATCGGCAGGACGGCAGGGAACGCATATCGTGCGTTCCGATTGAGATGCGTTCCTTACAGAATGATTCATTGACAGGACGGTTCCGCGGTATCGTGCATTCCGAATGAAATGCGGTCTGTGTGGTTTTTTGGACAGCATATTTTCTCGGGTGCGGGTCTCGCGGAGTGCATGTGGCTGTGGAATTTCGCGGAGGGCATAGGGTTGTGGGATTTCGCGGAGGGCATAAGATCGCGTGTTTTTGGGGCGCGTATCATATGCGCTCCCTATTTGTTTTTTGTAATCAGCACTGCAGTGGATTCCGAGGTGTCGATGAAAAAATAATCGTAATTGTGGTACGTAAACGCGCTTGTGCCGTACTCCGCATTGTAATTCGACGTTTGCAGGGATTGAAACGCTGTGATGTCTGCTTTTTTGTCAATGCTGAGCAGTAAACTCTGGAACAGAATCTGAAACTGTGCCGCTTCATCCGTCGGATCTCCGTCTGTGACAGCGGTTTTTTTGAAGTGCACGGACACTGTCTGCTTGCCGTCTTGCGAAATGGTGACGGCGACGAGCAGCCAGTCCGCAGCCTGCGCGGAATATGCCTGATAGGTGGTTGCATCGTACGTAACATCTCCGCCTGTGAAGTTGGTCAGCTGAAGCGTCTGTTCTGCATCGGTCAGCTCCGCATTGATGTGGCTGCGCAGGCTTTCCAGGGTGTAATAGCGAAACGAGGACAACCGTCCGTCCATAAAACGAAAGCCGAAGTAGGTCAGTCCGCCGGCAATCAAGAGTGCGATTAAGATCCAAAAACGAGGTTTAATCGTAATTTTGCGTTTCATCGTCCGCCTCAGTGCAGATTTTTTTCATTTCAAAATTATATTATGTTCATCGTATCAAAAAACAGCGGCAAAGTCAATGAGGGTGCTGACTTTGCCGCTGTCCGGGCGGAATACGGATAATATATGCAATATACAATAATTGAGTATACAAACTATTGTTATGCATTATCAGGTACGGGTTGTTCTCCCGGTTGTTTTCAATCGACCTTTTCCGCATTTTCGTAGATCTGCCGCACTTCCTGCTTTGACAGCAGCTTGGAGAGAATCCATGCGATGATCAGAATGCCGGGGATATCGACCAATAGTCTGGTGAGGGCAAATTTGGTGCCCAACGCAGCGATTTCAAACAGCAGCATCGGTATTTTCGTCGTTGACCATGCGCCGATGAAAATGAGAATATTGCTGAATTTGACGCCTTTTTTCATAAATACCGCGGCAACGGGAAATGCGCCGTACAGCGGACCCGCCGCTGCCGAACCGATGAATACGGCAAGCAGAATTCCCTTGATTCCGGAGCCTTCGCCCATATATTTGATCATCGTTTCTTTTGGTACCCAGACATCAAGCAGTCCCAGCAGGATGAAGATCGGAGGAATGACCAGCATCATCTGTTTGATCTGATCGACCGAATTTCCGAGCGCGCGCCATCCGATCTGCGGGCTGATCAGGAGCAATACAATCATTCCTGCCAAGGTCACGATAAATGCACGGTATCGTTTCAATATTTTTTTCATATCAGCCCACCGCCAGTCCGATGATATATGCGACAAGGAAGGAGAAAACAAACGCAAGCGCGTTTCTCCATATCGTCAGTTTCAGTCCGAAATACTTGATTTCGACCGGCATTGTCACGACGCCCACCATCATCAGTGCGGAAACAAATGCGCCGATCTGCATATATCCCGCTCCGCTCTGCAACAGCATTGCTGCCATCGGAAATGCGACGAACCCGGGAATCAGCGTAACGGCGCCGACCAATGCGGCCAGTGCCACGCCAAGCCAGCCGGAATCAGAACCGATCATTTTTGAAATGACATCGGCATTGAGTACCGCGAGCAGTACGCCGACCAAAAGTAGGACGACCAGAAACTGGGGCAGGATGTTTTCAAACGCTTTCCATGCTTTTTTCAGGGATAATTTCGTTTTCTGTTTATCCTTAAAAAAGGAAATTGCGAGCAGTATGATGCTTGCTCCATACAATAAGTACGTATCCATGATGGGATATCCTTTCTTCGCTTAACTGCCGATGCTTCATTTTGCATCATCCGTTCGGGCGATGCAGTTTCTTTTTACGCAGTTATCTGACTTTTTTTAGGATCTGCACGATTTCGTCGGGTTTCAGTACCTTGCCGAACGAAACAACTTTACCGTCAACCACAAGCGCGGGGGTGCTCATGACGCCGTATTTCGCGATTTCCGCAAAATCGGTCACATGCTCGATGGCTGTATCCATACCCATTTGCGTCAGAGCTTCTTTCGTCGCCGCTTCCAGCTGATTGCATTTTGCGCATCCGCTGCCGAGTACTTTTACGCCGGAGGCTTCGCTCGTCGCGTTTCCCATTTTCTTTTCTGCGCCGCAATCGCAACCGCATCCGCAGCTTGTTTGTTCCTCTTTGTTTTTCTTTCCGAATAATGCCATAAGTTTTTTCTCCTCTCAAATACGTATCGTTTTACAATCATGATAGCCCTATTGATCGGGCTTTGTTTGGTTTTTTTGAAGATATACGGTGCTGTGCCTGACACGTTGGCGAATCACCGAAGCAATCAGGCGGATTCTTTCACCGATTAATTTGTTGCGCCTGCATGCGATAAGATGTCGTTAACAGCATCCGTCTGTACAGGAGCGGGATGATTTGGTCTGTTTGCCTTCAAAAAAGTGTTTCAGATTTTTCGGCAAAACATAGGTGCTGCTTTGATCGAATGGCTGCGGAGTAAATACTGCCCGCAAAATTTCTCTTGCCAGCATTTCTTTCGGCGGCACTTCGTAGCGCTCACCATCGTATTCGAATACGCGGCACTCGACATCGGTGCCGCTGATATCCGAACAGCAGCCGCAGCTGTTTTCTTTGACGCTGGCGCAGATATCCTGCCCGTTGATTCGGATGGTAGGAGAGGATACGAATGAAAACTGCTCCGCAATTTCCTTTGTTGCGATCTCAGTTTTACTGCAGCGAAGCTGATATCCCGCAAGTGTGAGAGCAGGCGTAAGGATTGTCATCACTTCGTCCAGAACCTCGTCCGTCCCGATGCATCGATCGCATGTATGAAGGTCGAGATACAGATATTCGACTAAGATTTCTTTTCCGGACAATGTTTTTTTATCCGAACATCCGCACGCGCAGGAGGATTCGTTCTCTTTATTTTCGGATGCGCCGTTCGGCGGAGTCCAACCCGTATCGTCACCCACGTACGTGATCGCGCCCGTCGGACACAACCCGCCGCACCCATGACAGTGATCCACGCAATTCTGCGGATTCTGAACAACCGGGATTGGAAATTTTGCTTTGTTGTAGACACCGTGTGTGCATTTTTTGCCGCATATGCCGCATTCTTCGCATTTCATATAGTCAATGACGGGATACCATGTTTTGCTCATGATCTGTTCCCCCTAAATAATATAAGGCTGTATTGCGTTGAAAATATAACCGACTATGATGATCCCCACCGTGCAGATACCGATGAAGAGCGCCAGCAGTTTTGGTTTGACTGCTTTTCTGAGCATGATCATTGACGGCAGAGAAAGTGTGGTGACCGCCATCATGAAAGCAAGTACGGTGCCGAGCTGCGCGCCCTTGTACAGGAGTGCTTCCGCAATCGGAATACTGCCAAAAATATCGGCGTACATCGGTACCCCGATCAGCGTAGCCAAAATGACGCCGAACGGATTGTTGCTGCCGAGCGCTGCTGTAACCCATTCTTGGGGAATCCAGTTGTGGATGACTGCGCCGATACCGACACCGATCAAAATATAGGGAAATACTTTTTTGAACGTCGCGCTCATCTGTTCTTTTGCATAAGTCAGACGGTCGCGCTTTGTCAGATCGGGGGATTCGATGTCCACACTGCCGGCAGTCAGGATAAAGCTTTCGACATATTTCTGCATATGCAGTTTTTCTATCAGACTTCCGCCGAGCACCGCGATGATTAGCCCGAGGAGTACGTAGATCACTGCGACTTTCGCGCCGAAAATGCTCATGAGCAGCAGCAGGGAACCCAGATCCACCATCGGGGAGGAAATCAGAAACGAGAAGGTAACTCCGACGGGCAGCCCTGCGGACGTGAATCCGATGAACAGCGGTATCGACGAGCAGGAGCAAAACGGTGTCACCGTGCCGAGCAGTGCCGCAATGCTGTTTGCGCCGATGCCGTGAAAGCGTCCGAGTATTTTTTTGCTGCGTTCCGGCGGAAAATAGCTTTGGATATAACTGATCATGAAAATCAGCAAACAAAGCAGGATGGTAATCTTGATGACATCGTACAGGAAAAACTGCAGGCTGCCTACCCAGCGGTTGGCACTGTCCAGCCCGAGGGCTTCAAGCGCGCGCTGAATGAGTACGTTCAGCCATTTCATTGCAAGTATCTGATTCTGGAAAAAGTCCCAGCCGGATTTTAAAACTTCTAACATAATGGGGTGTCCTCATTTCGGCATGTCGTCAAATCAATAAATTTTGATCTGTTGCGGGAAAGAAAAACCATCGTTCGGATGGTTATGCGTGTGTGTGGCAGTTCGGTGCGGACGATGCAGTCAATTCGCTCAGTATTCGCAGTGCATGGGCACTGCCTTGCTCGCTGATGCGGTAATGCGTCCATTTCCCATGTTGGGTACTTTGCACAATGCCTGACTCGACGAGGATTTTCATATGGTAGGAAAGTGCCGACTGTGCGATGCCCAATCGGTCAATTAAAACGCAGGCGCATTTTTCGCCGCTGCGCAACATTTCCAGGATGCGCAAGCGATTTTCATCGCAGAGCGCTTTAAATATTTTTGCGCAATCCGTATAATTGGTATCCATTGCTTCACCTCATATCAAAATTGCTTGATATGAATCACTATACCTCTCATATCGAAAAAAGTCAATATGAAATTGCAATTTTTTTATACTGCGGCGGAATTCGTTGCAATCGGAATACGAAGCGGAAGGATAACGGCGGTTGCATAAAAAATGCGCAATACAATTATTGTGTTGCGCATTTAAAATTATTGATTCAGTTCCCGAACGGGTCGTGCTTCGATGTAGCCGCGGTAGCCCATCGGCGCCAGCTGAAAACGCGGTCCGTCGTCATCCGCCCATTCAAATCCGTAAAGCCGCGGGTCATATCGTTTCATCACGTCCCACAGACTTTCAATCGCGCCTTCGAACTTTGCGTCTTCGTATGGCGGACCCTGAAAGATCATCATTTTGCACGGCGGCAGTGTGATCAGCTCGAATCCATCCGGAACGCTTCCTTCGTAGTCCGCAGGCATTTCCACACCCTGTGCATACAGGGAAGTGCCCTCCGGACGAAGCGTGTCGGGCAGCCACATCCCGATCGGTTCGTACAATGCGTCTTTGATTGCGCAAAGGGTATCCCAGATGTCACAGCCGACTTCGTCGCAATAGTCGAAATAATGGGCGGCGGCTTTTCCTCTTTTCAGTATCAGCTTTCGTGCGGGACGCTGCACGACCTGCACAAATACGGTACAGTCTTTGTTTTGCATATCCGTTTCTCCTTTTTGTTTGCGGCGGTAATATTCGTATGCGGACGGCGGCAGAAAGGGACGGATGAGAGCATTTGTTTTTTGCCAGCAGTGAGGCGTAAGTCCGAATTGTTTTGTGAAGGCACGGGTGAAGCCTTCATGCGAATCAAAAACAAAGTCAAATGCGACATCGATAATACGCAGCTCCTCATGTTCTTTGAGGGTATTTGCGGCGTGTGAAAGCCGCAGACCGCGAATGTATTCGAAAGGAGCAAGCCCGGTTGCCAGCTTAAAAATACGGGCGCTGTGCCAGGGAGAATATCCTGCGGCACGCGCCAGTTCATGCATGGTAATGGATTCTTTCAGATGTGTTTCGATATAGGTCTGCATCCGTTGTGCCGCCAACACGTTTTCCCAATTCAGCATAGGTACCGCCTTTCGTTAACAGTGTAACGCAACAAGCGAAATTGTTCTTGACTTTCTTTGCTGTGCGGCACCACAGATGTTTTGTTTTATTGTTCCGATTCTTTTTCGGATTTTTCAAGCGCCGCGAGCAACATTGCTGCACTTTCAATAAAAGTTTTCAGCTTTTTGGCGGGGATATTCCGGATGAGTTGCTCATATTGTTCGTCGTTTGTCTGTCGCATTTTGTCGAAAAGCAGTTTGCCCTCATCACTCAGGAATATTTCAACCATACGTCGGTCATTCGGTGTGGTGTGACGCAGGACAAGTCCTTTTTCCACCAGTTGATTCACCGATCTGCTGACCGTACTGTTATCCAGCTCGATCAGAGAAGAAAGATCCTTCAGAGACAGCCCGCGATGGGTGCCGATTTCGATCAGTATGCTTGCCTGAGACATCGTCAGCCCGCTGCTGAGAATATTGCCGATGCTGATGGCAGACATTTTTTTTCGAATTTGTTCGAAGATGGATTTCAACTCATTGACTGGATTCATGGCTTCCCCCGTTATTTGGTATGATACGTTTCGACCCGGTTCGGAATTCCTCCTGCTCTCCCTGCAAGGCGGCAGGGAGACGTGCAGTGAGGCATAGTCCGAATACGCCTTTTGGTCAAGCCGGTTTTTTGTTTTGCAATCGTTCCAGATTTTGATTGACGGATGATTTCAGCAAATGAAGACAGGATAAGACCTGCAGCTGTTCTTCTTCTGTCATATCCGCAAGGATGCATCGATAATACAATTCGATTTCTTTTTGCATGAACGCAACGAGCTGTTCCCCTTTGCAGGTCAGGCTCAAATCGAGTGTGCGTCTGTCTTCGCTCGTTTTGACGGCGCTCAGATAACCGTCCTGCCGCAAGCTTTCAACAGTGCGGCTGACCGTACTTTTTTCGTGCCGCAGCTGGTCGGCAAGTTCCTGCAGACTGATGTGTTTCTCATGCGAGAGTTCGGTTAATACGTTGATTTGTGGGAAAGAGATGCCGCAGTCCCTCAGAACGATATGTTGCACGGTATCAAAATATTTGTGCATCATTCTGTGGCAATCGACCAGTTCAAGTGTTCTTTTCATACAATAACCTTCCGCAGTTTATTTTGTATGGTGTCTCTTTGCCAATCAATTATTATGAAATAAAATGTTTATACTAATTATACAGTTTTTTTCGGGCTCGGCAACAAAAATTTTTTTTAACTATATATATTCAGAAGTAATGTCACATTTTTTGCGTTCCGTAAGAAAAACGGTACAAAAAAGGCACATGCGATGACATGTGCCTTAAAAATCGTTTATTCGGAAACCGATTTCCGAAGGACTTCATTATCAAAGCGATACCCTGACTTTGCCGTATGGTGCAGAATGCTTCCCGCAGATACTGCGCTCACCAGAATGTTCAAGCTCTCGAAGAGTTGTTCTCTCTTCTCTTTCGGAATCGCAGTGTAGATGCTTTTGAAGTGTGCATCGATCGCGGTTTCGACACGGACAAACAGTTGTTTTCCCTTTTCCGTCAGGGTGATCTTGATATACCGTCTGTCGCTGGCATTGATTTCACGCATCGCGAATCCGTTGTCCACGAGTTTGTTGACGGTACGGCTCATTGTACAATTTTCCACATTCAGCATGTCCGACAGATCGTTGAGCGAGATACTGCCTGCCCGTCCGATCTCCACGAGCGCGTGACATTGCGCCGGAGTGATTTGAGGACAATCCATTTCTCCGTCGATCAGTGCGGAAAGCTTTCGCTGTATGACCCGCTGCAATTCTCTCAATTCCTGTGAGGGGTGCATTCCGTTCCTCCGTAATTTGGTGCACGCATATCAGACCGCTCGTTACGAACAATCGCAGATATGTATCTTAAATTCATCCAAAATTTCTAATTCGTAACAGTTTTATCGGACGCTATTTTAAAAAAATTAGAAAACAGTCGTAAATTCTTTCAAAATTCAATCGAAAGTGTGATTTTTGCTATCTTGAACAATTTTTTAATTCGTGTAAAAATTATGTAAAGTGCCCGTTGTATTATGAAATAACTGTGGAAAATTCGATAATGCTATGTTACAATGAAACCAACATTTATGCGGGTACTTCATAATCAAAAGCAAGCAGTCCGACTGGTTGCAGGGAAGAAAGAGAATTTATGAAAAAAAGATATTTTATATTGCTGATTGCGATCTTTTTTTTCGCATCGATTTTCACATCGGGATGTGCCAACCGATACGGACTGGACCCGAAATCACCCGTCACCATTACGATGTGGCACAATTACAGCGGGCAGATGAAAGACGCCATCGATTCGATGATTGCTGAGTTCAACAGCACGGTCGGCGCCAAAGAAGGCATTATTGTCAGTGTTACCTATGTCGGCAGTCAGGATACGATTCATAACAAACTGGGCTTGATTGCGTCCGAAGAGCCTGGGGCTTCGGAGTTGCCGGATATCACGACCTGTTATCCGAAGACGGCGATCATGCTGCAGCAAAAGGATATGGTTGTCAATCTGAACGATTGGTTCAGCAAAAAAGAACTCTCAAAATATATTCCCAGCTTTTTGGAAGAAGGCACATTTTCGGACGGTCTGTACGTGTTTCCGACCGCGAAATCCTCTGAGGTGCTGTTCCTGAACGAAACGGAATTTGACCGCTTCTCGACTGCGACCGGGATATCGGCAGACAGCCTTGCTACCTTTGAAGGGCTTGCGGCAACAGCCGAAGCGTATTACAACTGGACAGACAGTCTGAGCCCCGATGTTCCGAACGACGGAAAAGCTTTTTTCAGTATGGATTCATTGTACAATTTCGCACAGGTCGGCTGCGCGCAGCTCGGACAGACTTTCGTATCCGAATCAAACGGACTTGCGACGGATTCCGAAGCGTTCGGCAAGGTGTGGGATATTTACTACAACTGTGCGGTAAAAGGATATGCCAAGATTCTGGCACCCAAAGTATACGGCTCCACGCCGATGAAAACGGGAGATGTGATCTGCTCCATCGGTTCGACTGCGGGTACTTCCTTCTACGGAAACACCGTTACGCACAGTGACGGAACCACCGAGACGGTCGCGGTTGCAACGATGCCGTATCCTGTGTTTCAGGGAGGCGAGGCAATTGCAATGCAGCGCGGCGGCGGTATGAGCATTACGAAATCCGACGAATCACACGAATATGCGGCAAGCGTGTTTTTAAAATGGTTCACGGAAGCTGACAATAATCTGCAGTTTGTTTCTTCCACGGGATATCTGCCGGTGATGTCGGACGCGTACGGCGATGAAATGGAAACGCTGATTCAGAGCAATTCCGATACGACAATTGCGGATATGCTGCAAACGGCAGTACAGATGAGAACGAATTATGATTATTACGTTCCGCCTGTTTTTACGGGGGTCGAGGAATTGGAGGCGCGTTTTAATTCTGCGCTGATCGCTTCTGCAAACGAAGCGCATGCGGCATATGTGACACTGCTTACGGCGAAAAGCGCACAGGAAGCCTTCGCACAGGCGACGGCAGGGAAATTCAATGCGTTCATGAAATAGGTTTCTTGCCGGCATACGGCGAAATAAATGACGGGATACGGTGATTCGCCATTAAGATACAGGAACGGTTTCGATTATTGCGCAAGGTAATAAAAAACAAAGGCACAGAGGGTTTGCCGATGCGGCAGAGGCTCTTTGTGCTTTTGTTGCTTCTGATGTTGGTCATGTTGCTCGGCGTGATGATGATTTTGATCGTTACCGGTACCTTTTCTGTCGGCAAAAGCGAAAGCGAAGGAATTGTTTCGAGCGAACTGAATCATATTTCCAACGATATTGATCTGAAATACAGTGTATGGACAGCAGAAAGCCTGCAGATGTCCAAAACGATTGCGTCCGAAATCGAGACAAAGCTCGGGGCGATGGGCATTGCGGTTTCCGATCTTGCGAATCATCCCGAAGTACTCGATACGATATTGAACAGCGAATTCGAAAGCTGCTCGTTTTATTTGCAGCGATCCGATTGCAGCGGCGTCTATCTGATTTTGGATGCGACCGTGAATCCGAGTGCCGAGAATGCCGTATATGCGAAAGCCGGACTGTATTTGGAGGACACGGATCCTAATTCCGTCAGCACGGATATGGATGCTTATTATTTACTGCACGGATTTGCGGATATTGCCGCAAGCAACGGTATTGCGCTGCACCCGCAATGGGAAATGGAATTCAACGTCGAGGATGCATTATACTATGCGCCTGTAATGGAAAATGCGCGGAGCGGATCGTATGAGAGATCGAAGCTGTATTACTGGAGCGAACCGATGTATTTGACCGGTGTCAGCGAACAGGTCATGCTGTGCAGCGTACCGCTGATTGCCTCGGACGGCACTGTTTTCGGTGTATGCGGATGCGAGATTGACATGCAGAAATTTAAAGATCTGTTTTCGCCGCATACGGATCGGTATGCGCACATATTTACAGTATTCAGCAAGGATGTGCCCGTGACGATTTCTTTGGACAAATCGTTTGTCTGCGGGGGATATACGCCTGCCGGCAAGGAAATTCTGGAGATCGGAAAGAAAAAAAATTCACTTTATGAATATACCGAGAAAGACGGTACGACATATTTCGGGTATCAGGCGGACATCGATCTGTATGCGGAAGGTTCTCCGTACAGCAATGCGCAGTGGCAGGTCTCGGTGCTTGTCCGCAAGGACGATGTGATGCGCAGCTCCGTTTCTCTGACACGCAACGTGCTTCTGCTGCTTTCTGTCTTGCTTGCATTGACTGATTTGCTGGCGCAGCAAATCAGTAAGCGATATATTACACCGATCCTGACAGGGCTGAATGCCATTAAGACGAATGAGTATAACGAAGAAAAAACGAAAGTGCCGGAGATCGACGAGTTGTTGGCATATCTGTCGGAACATAAAACGGAACATAAAAACGAAATTGCGGAGAAGACAGAAACAATGCCTTCCGCGATGATTGACGAGTTCCTCATCCGCACGCAGACGCTGACGCCCGCGGAGCGCGCGGTATTCAATCTGTATCTGCAGGACTACACCGCGCAGGAAATCGCGCAGGAACTGTTCCTTTCGATCAACACGATCAAAACACACACCAAACGCATTTACAACAAGCTGAATATCGGCTCGCGCGAAGAGCTGATGCTGTATGTCGAAATGCTCAAGGAAGCGGGCAGGGATATCGCGCAGGAGTGAGAAATACATCTGTTGTACTTTAAAATAATTGTAAAATACATACAAACAGCACCGTCGGTTTCGGCGGTGCTGTTTGTTTTACGGGGATAATTTGTAAGCTCATACGCAAGCGCTCTGTGCTTGCGATCGCGGGGAGACACCCTGTTTTATTCGCCGAAAAGTGCTTCCACCTGTTTTTTGGATTTTTTGTCCAGTATTTCGCCGGACAGTACATTTACAATGTAGGTGTTGATTTCAGCGGAATCGAGTTCTTTTTTGATCGCGAGGAGCACATGCAGAATATCGAGCAGAATCGATTTGCGCATGGTTTCTTTCACAGACATCAGATCGAATGAAAGCAGGGCAGAAGCAATGGCATCCCGCAGGGTCGGCTGAAAAGAGCTTATTGTTCCCAATGACTGAATGCACTGCCGTATCGTGATGGGTTTTTCGTCATGCAGGAGCTGCAGACACTCGTCGATTACCTTCGCTGTTCTGTTTCCCGTATCCCAGCGGGCATTCTCGGCAATGAGCATCATGCCGATGCTTTTCTGGTAGGAATTGTCGCTTTTCAGTTTGCTTCGGAAGCTATCCCAGTACGGACAGACATCCGCGCAGAAAGAGGATCTGTGCAGCAGCAAAAGAAATGCACGGTATCGGATATCATCTTCCTTCAAAGACAGCCATTCCACAAGCTGCGGAATATCATTTTCGCTGAATTGTTTTGATGCGTCTGCCAAATCGTCTTTGTCGATTGACAGGATGCTCTCGATGCTGATCATATTTCCCCCCGCTAAAAATAGAATTTTCGGCAAGTAGACGATGTTCGTTCTTACATAATATGATTATAGCAAGCAGAGACAGGAAAAGAAACGCCTGCGTCATAAAAACGAATCAATGATGCAGGAGTCTGATTTGCTCCGAAGGACACAAGGCAAGCCTCCGGATGGAATATCCCTTTGTTTTGATGATGACCCAAAAACGGGAGGTGCCTTTTCGCGTCTTTGCATGGAGAACACAATAGGCTTTCGTTTCCTGTCGGCAGGCATTGATTCCGTTGGTGTTCCATGATTGCAAATGCGAAGGGCGAAGCATCATGGCTTACCCTGTTTTCATCCCTGACACTATATGAAACATGATTAAAATAAATAAAAAACAAGTTAAAATATGCATATAAATGCAGATGTCTATAGTTTCATGCCCCTATTATAACGAAATCATTCCGGTATCCGAGCGGCTCCGAGCGCGCAGGTGCGATCAAAAACGCACAATTTTTCCATTTGGCTTACCCTTGCATACAAAATCGTGATACAATGACAGTACAATTGATTTGGAAAAGGATTGGAGAGGTGTGCTATGGAACTGGCGATCAGCAATATCGTCAAAACATTCGGGGACAAACGGGTGCTCGAAGGAATCAGTCTCAAAGCGGAGGGAGGAAAAGCAGTCGGTCTGCTTGGGCGCAACGGCGCGGGCAAGACGACAACCATCCGCATTATCATGGGCGTTTTCCCGCCGGACAGCGGAAGCGTGACGCTCGACGGGAAACCGTTTGAGCGCAATAAGGTAAAGATCGGATATCTGCCCGAAGAACGCGGGCTGTACCCGAAGAAAAAAATCAGCGAACAGCTGCAGTATCTGGGTGAGCTGCGCGGCATGGACAAAAAAGCTGCGAAAGCATCCTACAGTGCGCTGCTGGAACGCCTGGAACTGGCAGATTATGCGGAGAAAAAGCTCGAAACGCTCTCGAAAGGGAATCAGCAGAAGATCCAGCTTGCGGCAACGCTGATGACCGATCCGGATATCGTGATTTTTGATGAACCGTTTTCGGGGCTTGACCCGGTGAACGCGATGCTGCTTGAAGAACTGGTGAAAGAACAGATCGACAAAGGCAAAATCGTGCTCTTTTCGAGCCATCAGATGAATTATGTGGAACAATTCTGCGACGATGTCGCAATCCTGAACGGCGGACAGATCGTGCTCTCGGGCAATATCCGTCAGATCAAACGCGGCTATGACCGCAAAGACGTGATCGTGACGGGTGAGCATCCCGAGCAGATCGTTTCTTATGTATCGGAACATTTTGCTCAGATGATTACAAATGCCGTGGTCGAAGACGCAGCGGCACGTATTTCCCTGAAAGAGGCAGCGGATAAAGCGAAGTTGTTTTCCGCGCTCTCGGATGCGGGCATCGACATGGACGGGCTGATGGTGTATGAACCGTCGCTGAACGATATTTTCGTCGAGTACACGGGAGAAACGATATGAAACAGTTTTTTACAATATTGAAATATGAATATCAAGGATATGTCAAAGGGAAAACATTCCTGATTCTGACCGGGATTATGATTCTTGTGATAGCGGGCGTACTGTTTTACCCGAGACTGTTCGGTACGGGTTCCGACAGCGGCAATGCGGCTTCCGAGCAAACTTCGGGGAACAGCTCCGCGCAGATCGCGCTGCTTGATCTGAGCGGCGGAAATGCGCAGGCAACGGCTGATTATATGAGCATGGGCGGGATAGGTACCTTCGTCGTAACGAATCAGACCGAAGAAGCGGTTACCAATGCCGTGAAAGACGGCACCTACGATTCCGCGCTGATTCTGGAAACACCGCTTGTGTATCGATACATCGTGAACAATGCGGGGATGTACGACAGTTCATCCTATGTGATCGACTCGATGCTGGTGGCAAACTACCAGAGCGAAACACTCGCGTCTTACGGTTTGAATGCCGCACAGACGCAGGGGATACTGTCAGCTTCCGCACAGGGTGAAGTGGTGGAGACAGGGACGAACCAATTGACGAGTTTTCTGTATACGTATGTATTGATTTTCCTGCTATATATGGCGATCATGCTGTACGGGCAGCTTGTGGCAATGAGCGTTGCAAGCGAAAAAAGCTCGCGTGCGATGGAACTGCTGATCACGTCGGCGAATCCGAACAATCTGATGTTCGGCAAAGTGATCGGTTCGGGACTTGCGGGACTGACGCAGATGTCACTCATCCTGGTGTCTGCATTTGCCTGCTACAATCTGAATCTTGATTACTGGGGCGGAAACGTATTTGTGGATTCGATCTTCGGCATGCCGTTCTCCGTGCTGCTGTACACGCTGGTATTCTTCATCTGCGGATTCTTCCTGTATGCATTTTTATACGGCGCGCTGGGTTCGCTTGCGGGGCGCACAGAGGATGTGAATACGCTGGTGCTGCCGCTGACGATGGTCTTTATCGTGGCATTCATTGTTACGATCAGCATGATGAGTTCGGGCAGTGTGGATTCGACGGTGATGAAAGTGCTCTCGTTCATTCCGCTGACCTCGCCGATGGCGATGTTTGCGCGTATTGCGATGGGGGATGTGGGTGCGGTTTCGATTGCGGTCTCTATTGCGATATTGGTGGCAAGCACCGTCGGGATCGGATATCTTTCGGCGCTGATTTATCGCGCAGGGGTGCTGATGTACGGCAAACCGCCGAAGATGAGAGAACTGGTGAAGATACTCAGATCGAGATAAAAAATATAACAGAAAAGCCGACTGCTGTCGGCTTTTTTTGATGCGTTGTATCGGTGGTTGTTTTGGGATTGAAACCCTTAATGTAGGGAACGTATGGTATGGCGGAACGCGTAATACGACTGGGTGGGACATCATCGGAACGCGTAATACGCGTTCCCTACTACAGTGGTATATTTTGATGGGGGACGGTACGTGATCGGAACGGGTCATACGCGTTCCCTACCTAGTTCCCTACCTAGTGCGACGCGTCCGCGGTTGCACCGGGATTGGCAGAAGCTAAAATTGATTTTAATCTGAATAAAAACGAAATAACTCTTACAAAATTTTTCAATGGTTTTTTGTATGTATACCCGTATATCGTAGCAAAAAGCATGGCAGGTCCCATATTCGGTCCGGTTGCATACGGCAAAGGGATGTAGTATCCTTTGCCGGCATATCTTTTTATACGCGATTTTACTTCTTTTTTTATCTCAGACATGCTCACGCCGGCACGGTCGATGACTCCCTGAGCATCGATACCACCCATAAAAATAACCTTGCGGCCATATTGATCCATCCAGTTGTCAAGATCATTGCAGACCATCATAGAGTCAATCATATCCGGACCCATCTCAACAATACCGTCAATAATACGATCAACTTTTCCGCATGTATGCATATTGAAAATCATGCCCAGCTCGTGACATGCAGCTACAACACGTTTGATATTCGGTTCCAGTGCAAAATACCAGAAATCCGGCTTAAACATGAGATCTTTTTGTGTACCCCAATCATCCTGAAACTGAATGATATCGGGTTTGTAGTACTTTTTTATATACTTCAGTTGTTCAATACGAAAATCACAAAACTTCGAGAAGAACTCTTTGCACTCTTCCGGGTCGGTTATGGTTGCCATAAGTGCTTCCTCAAATCCCATCAGATCATGCAGACGCTCAAACGGTCCGGAAGGCAGAATAATAAAAATCATTTTCTTTGGGTCTCTGTTGGGAATATCTCTTTTGGCACCGGCTTCCCAATCTATTTTTGACAGATCCGGCCATATTACTTCTGTTCGCCAATTGCTTATGTCACTTAATATTCTGTTCTGACTTGGATCGGGAATTGCAGGCTCTCCCGGCGGCACAATCCAATTAGAACCAAACCCGTCAATACCCGCACCTCCGCCTTCAGGTCTGTCCACAGGTACGCTTGGCAGGACAATCTGCACTAAGTTTATGAGTGATGTTACAAATTCAGGGTTTTCTTTACGGAGCATTTTCTCGAAATTTTCTTTTTCGCTAATCATATCGCAAATCCTTTCAATTAATTGACATACTATAAGTCGCCGACTGATGGTATGTCAATCTTAGCACAAAGAAAAATGCATGTCAATCATGAATTGATCGGCATGCATAAAATTTTTTCTTACTGACACATTGTTCAAATTTTATTTGGTTAACAAATAGGAATTTAATATCAGGGTTAAAATTTTTCCGGATTTTTCCGCATGTTCTTTTACGTTGTATGCACCGTTATACAAACACCAACTGCTATGGAGTCCACTGATAAATGTTTCTATGATTTCAATGATAATATCAACCGGAAGATCAGGCGTTAATTCACCGACAGATATGGCATCTTTGATAATTTGTGTGATGTTATTTTGAATCGTTTTAGTAATGGAATTGATATTTTCTTCCGCATGATAGTCCGCACTGATTACGTATGTTGAACATGCGCGTATAAACTCTATGCCGGAGATGTCCAAAGTTTCGGCATAACAATTAATGTAGGAGTTTAATCTTTGGATCACAGGAAGACCTGTTTTTTCTTTTACTTCGTCGTTCAGAATGTCTGTTGTATGTTGCGCCGCTTCAAGAAGCAGCCCAATTTTGGATTCGAAATGATGATAGAATGCACCTTTTGACATGCCGCAAGCATCGCAAATCATATCGATCGACGTTTTTTCATATCCGTTTTGATTGATAAGGTTAAGACCTGCTTGAAAGAATTTATTCCTTGTTTCAGCTGCTTGGATTTTTCGTTTCGTGAATTTTTGCATCGATATCTCCCAACGGTATTGATACATACTATAACATATCGACGATATAAGTTCAATGCTCAGATCGAGATAGAAAACATGACAGAAAAGCGGACTGCGGTCGGTTGTTTTGATGGGGATGGCATATAATTGGAACGCGTAATACGCGTTCCTTACAAGATATTTGGTGTTTGAATTTTGGAATACGGTTTGCGGCATGCGCTTCGGGGCATTTCGATGCGCGCGATGGTGTTTGGTTACAAATCCCGAACCGTTCGGGGCGAAATGCGGTGCATTTTTTATGTTCCCGATGATAATCGGAACGCGTAATACGCGTTCCCTACAGTGGTATATTTTGATGGGGGACGGTATATAATCGAAACGCGTCATTCACGTTCCCCACATGTTGTCTGGATTTCGGGATTTGTGTTGTAGGGAATGCATATGATGCGGTTTGCGGTCGCATTCGTTGCGCAAAAAACAGCCCCCCTGCGGAGGCTGTTTTCGATATACGATGGTATGAGGCGTGCAAGGTATGCGCCACCTATGAGGAACGCATAAAACGCGTTGGTTGTTTTTTGATAATCATCGGAACGCGTAATACGCGTTCCCTACTTATTTTACGATCTCTTTTGCGAGCACGGCAGCCGCGCCTGCGTCCTGCGCGTATCCGTCCGCACCGATTTCATCCGCGAATTCTTTCGTGATCGGAGCGCCGCCCACGATCACTTCGAATCCCTTTAATCCCGATGCTTTGATGGCTTTGACGGTTTCTTCGAGGGACGGCATCGTCGTTGTCAGCAGTGCGGAACATGCCACCAGCTTGACATCCGGGTTTGCTTTGATCGTATCGATGAAGCGTTCTTTCGGTACGTCAACGCCGAGGTCGATCATATCAAATCCTGCGGATTCGATCATCAGTGTAACGAGGTTCTTGCCGATATCATGAAGGTCTCCCGCAACGGTTCCGATAATGCAGGTGCCCAGAGATACCGCGCCCTCTCCCGCGAGCAGCGGTTTTAATACTTCCACGCCCTTTTGCATGGCGCGTGCCGCGACCAGCATTTCCGGTACAAAGATTTCTCCCGATGAAAATTTATCCCCAACCACGCTCATTCCTTCGATCATTGCCGCCAGAATTTCCTGTGCGCCTGCGCCTTCATTGAGCGCTTCCTGCACCAGTCCCGGCACCAGCTTCGCTTTGCCGGCTTCTACGTTTGCTTTTACTTCTGTGATTTTTGACATGTTTTGTTTCCTCCCATGTACAGCATTTCATTGAATTGCTGAATTGTTATTAAGGATTTTGATCGTCTGCGGACGGTGCTTATTGGAACATGATTTTGCTCATGCGCGCAATTTCTTCGTTTACCGCTTCGTATACGCCGGGGTAACTGCTCATCGGTCCGCCCATCGTTGTGCCCGGAATAAAATATTTCGTTCCGTTAGCGCGGCAGACGCGTTCCACTTCTTTGGCGATTTTTTCGCGTGTCCAGTCCTGTCTGTCCACAATTCCGTTGTCGATGCCCGCCATGAACGTGATCTTTCCGCCGTACTTTTTGATCAGTTCCGGAATGTTGTTGGTGGACATGGCACCCTGCCAAATGTCCACGCCCATTTCGATCATGGACGGTACCAGATTTGCCGCATAGGAATCGGAGTGATGCACGATCAGCATTCCCTGATCCTTGCAGTAACCGTAAATTTTCTTGTAAGCGGGCAGAATGAATTCATCAAACATTTCGGGAGAAATGAACGAAGATATCTGACTGCCCCAGTCATCGTGGTGGAACATGACATCCGGTTTCATGTGTTTTACGAGTTCTTTGCAGTAATCGAGTTCCCAATCAGTGATAAAATCGATCAGTTCGTGCACGGCTTCCGGTTCTTCGTAAAAATTCATCAGCATATCCTGCATGCTCATGAAATAATGGAGTTTTTCAAAGATCCCCGGCGCGATGAGCGCGGTTACCATCTTGTCGTTGCGATCCACCTTATCGACAAGTGCTTTTGTTTCAGCCCATTCCGCATCCGAATAAACGACGCGCGGTGCCTTGATGACATCTTTCCATTTGGTGATGTCTTTCAGAATGACATGTTCTTTGTCGTGTACGGGGAACGGTCCGGGTGAGCCCAGCGGGTACTGTACGGTGACGCCCCATCCGTTGACTTCGGTGGTGCCCGGCTGCATCGTCAAAGCGAATCCGCCGATACCGACAACGATCGGATCGAGGAAAAGTTCGAACGGTTCAAACGAAACAACGTATCGGTCGGGATGTCCGCCGCGGATGGTTTCCATTAAGTTTTCTTTTTTTGTTAACATTGATTTTTAATTCCTTTCTGATGAAGAAATGTAGTAAAAAAATCAGGCGCCTGAAAATGTACACGAGTTATGTCGCATAATACGGTAATTTAAAAGATTGACGGACATATCTTTCGTGATATTTTGATTATATGGTGAATATATCAAAAAGTAAATCCTACAATATGCTTGACATTCTCCATGTGATTTCGTATATTTTATACGAAATATTATTTATTGGTTTAAGGATACAGAATTGTGATGAGAATCAGTATTACCCTGCTGTGCGAGCGGCTGAAAAAATGGAATCCGGTCTTTTGCGAAACCAGGAGTACGGACAGCAGACGGTTTGTCGGCTCCCAGTTGATGATTCCCGGGATGAAACCGATGCGCGAACATGTGCTCATCGGAGAGGCGTCCTATTTCAACGGGCACGCGGAACTGAGCGAACAGACCATCCTCTGCATCGGCATCCCGCATGAAGCGGTAACGCTCCGAAACAGGTGTGTGTGCCTCTCCGAAAATGCGAATGTGTGCGGATGCGCAGGAGATTTTTATGGCATTTAACCGTTGGGACGAAGAAATGACGGCAGCTGTCATCAACAACGCAAGCCTCGAAGAACTTTGTCTTAAGAGTATTCCGGCTTTTGAAAATCCGATTTTTATCCATGACACCAATTTTTTCGTGTTGGCAAACGTCAATGAAATGCAGGGACAGTTTGAATGGTATTATGACGAGACGTCAAAGAAGTTTTCGCTGCCTCTGGACATACTCAATGATTTCAAAGTCTCGCCCGAATATCAGAACACAATGAACACGGTCAGTGCGCAGATGTTTTCCGAGCAGCAGTTCGGCTATCGGATCCTTTATATCAATTTGCGGCTCCGGGAATCGTATCTCGGCAGAATCTGCGTCAGCGAGCTGGGCAGAAAAATTACCGACGGGGATTATGAGCTGATTGAGCATTTTGCCTATATGATCCTTGCCGTGCTGCAAAAAAGCGATACGCTGCAATCGAATATCGCAAACGATCTGAAACAGTCCCTGACGGAACTGCTGGAATTTAAAAAAACAAATGAAGTGGTGCTGGGCAATCGCCTGCGTGCGTTTCACTGGAACATCGATGACAGCTATATCTGCGTGACGATCTATCTGCAGGAGCGGGATTACTCCACATATGCCAACGAATTCACCTGCCACAGACTGGAAAATCTGTTTCCGGGTTTCTGTATTTTCATTTATCAGGATCGTATCCTGGTGGTGGCGAATCCCGAACGCAGCGAAATTAAGGAAGACGAGTTTTTTCAGACGCTTGCGGTCTTTCTGCGCGAAGGATTGTTTCGGGCGAGCGTGAGCTCGATCGGGCATGATTTTCGGCTGTTTTACTACTATTTTCTTCAGACAGACATTGCGTTTCACATCGGAAGCAGAAGAACACCGACGATGTGGATATACAAATTCAATGAGTACAAACTGCAGTATATATTGGAGCAGGCGACAAACGAGCTGATGCCGCTGATGCTCTGCGAATCGCATCTGCTGCAGCTGTACACGTACGACCAGAAACATAATTCGGGGCTTTTCGACACGCTGCGCGTATATCTGAACAATGAACGGAATCTGGCGGAGACCACCAGAACGCTGTTTGTGCACCGCAGCACGCTGCTGTACCGCATCGACAAAATCAAATCGCTGATCAAAGTGGATCTGGATAACCCCAAAATCAGACTGCATCTGCTTTTGTCGTACGAGCTGTTGGACAATCTGCCGCCGGAGGGGTTGATCTGACAGTTACCTCGTCTTTATAAAACCTTTATATCCCGACGGGTAATTCGCAATGTATTCTTTATGCCGCTGCGCCTATAATCAGTTTGACCGGACGGAGAACGGCTTCGTCCGAATGAGGAGCAAAAGAAAATGAAGAATGCAAAAAATCAAACGGCAATCATTATCGGCGCGGGACGCTTCTGAATCGGCTTGAGCGGATTGTCGAACTGACCGGATTGAATTTGGATGACTGAAAAAAAAAGGCTTTATCTGATGCTTTCCTATTACTTCTACGAAAACGAAGCTGAAAAAGCATCGGTTACCGAATCCCGACAAAGGAAAGAATAATCCGCCTCCCCGCGAATTGAAAGTGGTTCACGATCGGAGTATAATAAAAGCAACGAACCGTTTGGTTCGCAAATGAATGCACAGGAGGAACAGATTATGCCAGATTTTGGACAACCCTTTTCCGGACTGAAAAACGACCGCAAACTGACCGATGCGGAGCTGATCCGTGCGATCCGTTTTATGGTATCCGCCGAATACGAAGCCATTCAGCTGTACATGCAGCTCGCGGAATCCACAGATAACAAACTCGCAATCGAAGTGCTGACCGATATCGCGGATGAAGAACGCGTGCATGCCGGAGAATTCCTGCGGCTGTTGCACGAACTGGCGCCCGACGAGCAGAAGTACTACGCAGAAGGCGCAAAAGAAGTCGAAGACGAAATCGAAAAGATGAAAAAGGCGAAGAAGAAGTAGCCTGTATACACTGAACCGCTCAATGCTTGAGCGGTTCAGACTGCTGAAAAACCCGAACCGTAAAACAATGAACGATTGTTTTACTTACTGCGTTGTATCAACATTCATTTTCGCTTGCATATGTCTGTATATGCGGCACTCATCTGAATATTCATACGCCTTGTCTTCGGATTTTTCATGCAGCCTGCATTTTGATGACTTTGTCATCACTCTGAACCGCTCAATCCAATGAGCGGTTTTCTTTTATAAAAAATAAGTTGTATTTATCAACAATTGCGTAATTCATATGTTGATATGTTGATAAGTAATCGACAAAAGGTATGTGCGGAGCAGACCCCGGTGACAGCCGTATCGCTGAGATTTGTATCCGGCGATGATTGTTCGCGGAATTACCTGCTTCTGATTGTAATGATAAGTGGAATAAAATGCATAATTCGTATGGTTAAATATTTATATGATCGGTTTATTATTGTATGATTGCAGAAATTCGTTCCGTAAGACCGTCACACAGCAGCATCACCGCAAAGTCGGTGAGTGCGTCGGGCGTCAGCTGCTCACCGTCCGTTACCCACTGCCGATACAGAGAAATGGAGGTGCAGAAATAAGTGAGCAGCAGGGATTCGTACGGTTTCGGCAGACCAAAATCAAATTCGTGTGCTTTGTACATGCGAAAGAGTTTGGTTTGTACCCGGCGGAATACGGGGAAATAAGACGGGGAGCAGATTAACCGCTTATGAAGTTCGGGTTGGTGGAACAATACGCGGAAAAAATCACGCGTGACGCTTTCTTTGCTTTCTGTTGCGCGCACATGCCTGCTTTGCGCGAATTCATCGACAATTTCATCCTCCAGCTCACAGAACAGATCATCGAGACTGTCATAATGCAGATAGAATGTTTTGCGGTTAATTCCTGCAATTTCGGCAAGTTCTTTGACGGTGATGCCGTTGAATTCTTTTGTCAGAATCATGCTTTCCAGGGCGGCTCGGATTGCTTTGTGCGTACGTTTTGTTCTCAGATCGTTGGGTTCGGGTTTCATGGGTTCCTCCGAATTTCACCACAATGCAATTGAAAATGAGGTATATTACTCAAAAAAACGTCATGTGGTTATTGCAACTTGTATCTAACATTATTATAATCAAAAACAGAGAATAAGCAACAGGTGTGGCGTAAAGATACGGCAACGAGTTTGCACCCGAATGCCAAACAATGCACAGAAGGAGAACTGAAATGAGTTTGATCGTCGAAACAACAAAAGGAAAAGTAGAGGGTTTTGAGAAAAACGGCGTGGACATATGGCTTGGCATCCCGCACTCGAAACCGCCCGTAGGCGCGTTGCGCTTCAAACGTGCGCAGCCGATGGACGCATGGGGAGATGTGAAGGTGTGCCATCGATTCGGCAATAAACCGATTCAGTTTCCCTTTCTGCAGTTCGGGAAACCGATCGAAACAGTGCCCGAAAGCGAAGACTGTCTGTACTTGAATATCTGGAAGCCTTCGGGCGGGAAAAAGCTGCCTGTGTTCGTCTGGATTTACGGCGGAGCCAATCACATCGGCGAAGGGAGCGATCCTTCCTATGACGGGGAATATATGGCAAGGCAGGGGATCCTGTTCGTCAACTACAATTACCGCGTCGGTCCGCTCGGTTTCTACGATTTTTCGATGTATGACGATTCCTTTGATACGAACTGCGGTATTTCCGACCAGCTTGCGGGCTTGAAATGGATCAAAGAAAATATCGAAGCGTTCGGAGGCGATCCCGACAATATCACCATTGCGGGAGAAAGCGCCGGCGGTACGGCGGTTTACGACATGTTGGCGAGCCCCGAGGCGAAGGGATTGTTCCGCAAAGCCATTGCGCAAAGCGGATTATCGGGCAGCTGCGGTACGAAAAATGCGCAGAAACTCAATCTGGAACTGTTTCTTGATCAGATGCATTTGAGCACGCAGGAAGTCGCGAAACTGAAAGAAATGCCTGCGGATGAAATGAAGGCGGCGGCGACATGGCTTGTGTTGAACAACTGTGCGGTGTATCCTTCGCTGTATTGTCTCGGACCCGAGATCGGGGATGATCTGCTGCCGCAGTATCCGTGGGATGCGATGGCGTCAGGAAGCGCGGCAGGGGTGGATGTCATCTTTGGCAGCAATCATGACGAAGGGACACTGTTTGTGCAGAAAAAGAATACGATGTTCCCGAACAGCTGGGCACAAACAGAAATGATGCTCCGTCTGAACGGAAAAGAAGCATTTCTCCCGCGGCTGAAACAGCTGTACGCAAATCTGCCGAACGAGCGGGAAGCGATGTGCGCGATTGCGCGCGACCGTGCGTTCTGGTCGGATCATATCCGCTGTGCGGACGCGCAGAGCACGCACGGGAACGTGTGGGTGTACCGTTATGATTTTAGCGCAGGACTGCTGAAGCTCCTCAAATTCGGTGCGATGCACGGCAGTGAAATTCCGTTTGCGCTTGGGAATATGACGGGCGGAATAAGCATACTGCATAAGCTAACGGGCAGGAAAAAACTGAAAAATATGACTGCGCAGCTCAATACCGCATGGGTGAATTTTGCGAAATACGGTGATCCGAACGGGAGTGGTATCGAATGGGAACCATACGATGCGCAGAAGCGTGCGACGCATATATTCAGCCTGAATCCGATGACTGAGTACAATCCGAATGCGGAGGCGTTGGCGCTGTGGAACGAGATCGGTCAGCTGTACGCGGAGCCGATTACGGAAAGTTAAAACAGGAAACATGCTAAGGCATCGGTATGATTTCCGATGTCTTTTTTATATGTCATATGCAATAGATGTAAGATACAATTATAAGAAAAGGTATTTTCCGAACAGCATTATGAAACATGATTTTTGAAAGACTGATAAATACAATAGTTGCATAACAAATATAATGTAATATACAAATACAAGCAGATTCGTTTTCGAATTTGCGTCTTTCGGTAAATTCCGACCGGAGCACTGTGTTTCCGGAATCCTGTTACTTCAAAAAATCCCGATTCATGATCGTGTTTTCCGCAATGGCAATGGCATCTGCGCTGAACGGCAGACTGTTGCTGACGATCAGTACAGCAATACCGTGCACAAGACCCCAGCAATAAATCAGCAGTTCATTGAGTTGCATACTGCTCGTACCGAGTTGCTTGTAATGCAGCACCGCTTCGTAAAACGTTGCAAACGGATGCCCGCTTTTCAGATGATCCTCGGGCGAACAGAACAGATTGCCGATGTTGTTTGAATAATCGGTAAGGAACATGACCCGCAGGTAAGAAGGATTCTCGGCAAAAAATCGGACATATGCGATGCCCATGCGTCTGAGGGACAAATTCGGATCGCTGCTGGATTGTGCCGCCGCGCGCAGAGCGCTGTCAAATTTGCCGAGTGCCTCATTGAGAATCGCGGTTACAAGTGCGTCTTTATCCTTGAAATGACGATATGGTGCAGTCTGACTGACGCCGCAGGCTTGTGCGACTTTGCGCATCGACAGTTTGTCGTAGCCTTCTTTGTCCAGAATGGACAGACCTTGGTTAATCAGTTGTGTTTTCAGATCGCCGTGGTGATAACTGCTTGCCATGACTACGCCTTTCAGATGTTATAGTTAAATTTTACCACATCATGTTGACAAAGTAAACATGATGTGGTACTGTAATGTTAACAACGTTAACATTCGAGGTGAATTATGAAATTGTTGCTGATATCCGACCGGGACGCACAAACCGAATCTTATGAGAAAATCAAAGAATGTCTGTGGCATTATTTTGATTTACCCGGTTGCGAAAGGGAAGAATGCTCAGTGGGACGCGGAGAAATCGCGCCTTGCATGGGGTGTTTCGGCTGCTGGGTGAAAACGCCGGGCGAGTGTGTCATCAAAGACAGCATTGCCGAGTTGAACAAAAAACAGATGAACAGCGATGCGGTTATTATGCTGATTCCGCTGAGATTCGGACAGTTCGGATCAACCATGAAGAATGTGGTTGACCGATGGTTGCCGAATATGCTGCCATATTTTGAAATACGCGCGGACGGTTCCACGATCCACCCGCCGCGTTATCCTGATTATCCGAAGCTTGTGATGATCGGGTACGGCAGCGAACTGAGCGAAACCGAACAAAAGCTATTTTTTGATATCAACAAAAAGCATCGTTCGAGCGTGGAAGTGCTGTTTTGGAACGGGGATGAAACCGCATTGCGCGGCGAACTTTCCGGTATTCGATTTGAACGAAAAGGAGGCAGTTTATGAACAGCAAAAAAAC
>CAYUFL010000003.1:0-15090 GCA_964444065.1 uncultured Lachnospiraceae bacterium | reverse complement strand
AAAACGATCGCAATCATCAGTGCGAGTCCGAAACCGTCTGCCGACCCGGCTGTTTCTTCTTATTTGGCGGATATGGCGAATGAAGTCTTTGCGCGCAATAACATCAGTCCCATCCGCATCGATGTGAGAAAAAGCAATGCGCAAGAGCGGAACGAAGCGGATTTTGCCGCAATGAACAAAGCGGACGCACTGCTGATGATCTTCCCGCTGTATTTCTTTTGTCTTCCGGGACTTTTGATGCAGTTTCTGGAAGATTACGCTTCCTACCGCGAAAAGAATCGGGAGACGTCAACACGCTCAAATGTATACGCCGTGGTTAATTGCGGGTTTCCGGAACCTGAAATCAATGAAGAAGCCGTGCGCGTCATCGGGCAATTCGCAGATGCTTCCGATGCGCAATTCCGTTTCGGGGTGATGATTGGGGGCGGGGGCATGATACTCGGTGCGAAAGAGATTCCGCTGATTAAAAATATGATGGAGAAATTATGCGGGGCATTTGAAATAATGGCACGCGAAACATCGGAAGGAACTGTCATTCAGAGACAGAATATTTTGTTGGATGTAAAATTCCCGCGAAAAATGTACTTTTTTATGGGTAATCTCGGATGGAACGGCAACGCGAAAAAGAACGGACTCAAGAAGAAAGAAATGAGGCGCACACCGTACCTGAGGCAAAAAAGCTGATCTTTGTATATGGGAAACTCGATTATTACGTGAATACGGTGTACGATTTACAGCGAATAACAAATGACAATAATTGCAAAATACAATAAATAAATGCTGCAATTACCGTTGCCGTAAATGATTTATTCATTATTTACACAAGTTTCACCAAATGTTGATTCCGCAGGTAGTTTGTTTGCTGTATGATCATCACAGAACGTATTTCCAAATCTCATTGAACGCCACCTCACTAAAAACCCGTCAGCCATTGCTTCCGCCGCGACGGGTTTTTTGCTGTCTTGGAATCGGGTGCGGTAGGTACGAATGTCCGTTTCTTGATAAATACCTATTTATATAAATAAAATATATTCGGTAATATGTATATAATCGATAAATCTTCGTTTTCGGCAGGAAGCGCGTAACCATGCCTATACCGCAGGCGAAAAAAACGTCGGATGAGTGATGCGATCACTGAAAATCACTTCGTCCGCTCTGGTGTTTTTCGAACAATCATGCGCTTGTAGGACAAAGATCGTGTATCCGTGTTCTTTTGCATGGAACCGAAGCAGCGTTTTTCAGGATGGATGATATGCAGTCATCTGATAAATTACAGTAAAACTTTACATGAAATACAGGGCTAGCAGATGGTGGAAAACACACCTTATCGGTATGATTGAATTAATATGCCGATTCGGCTCACCGACGTGCGTCCATGAAGGAGATCAAATGAAAAAAATACTGTTTTTGTGTGTACATAACGCTGCCAGAAGCCAGATGGCGGAAGCATTTCTGAATCAATACGGCGGCGAAGAATTTGCAGCGGAAAGTGCGGGTTTTGAACCGACTGAACTGAATCCGGTCGTCATCGATGTGATGAAAGAGGCAGGCATTGACCTGAGCGCAAAGAAAACGCAAAGCGTCAACGATGTCTTTCAATCCGGCAGATTTTTCGGATATATCGTTACGGTCTGCGACAGAGCCAGAGAAGCGGAATGCCCGATCTTCCCGGGGGTTTCCAAAAAATTGCACTGGAATCTGGAAGATCCCGAGGATTATACGGGAACCGCGGAAGAAATTCGCGCAAAGACAGCGGCACTGCGTGATCGCATCAAAGAAAAAGTGCTGACATTTATTGAGGAAAACAAATAAAACAATTGCATGCAGTATAAAGAGCAGCCCATGTGAAGTGCGCCTCAAGTGTTCGGTTTTGCCTTACATTCGGAGTTCGTATCATTTCAATGGTGATGCTCTTTTTTTGTTTTGGGAGGTGTATCGGCGTGCGTGCCGAAGCCATGCGCTGAGCGTCCGAACTGTTCCGCGTGAGAATTTTGCGTGTTTTTTGATAGTCTGTTTCATGCCGGATACTTGTCAGTGTCTGACTGCGACAATCGGTTATCATCCTATTCTTAAAAATCTCTCGAATCATTCTGTGTTTTTTCCGGAATGGTTCCGGAGCAATTCCCGACTGATTCCTGCCTAAGAGAAAAGAAGAGAAGTAAAGAGAAAGAGAAAGGAAATACACGCGGGCGTGCGGATGCAGTCCTTTTTCTTTTTTTGTCCAAAAGGTGTAAGGGTTCCACAGTAAATACGCGGAGCAGTTGCAATCGGCGGTGTCCGTCATACCATGTCCGAATATGCGGTGCTAGAATGCAAGTGTGAATGGTTTTCGCAAAGGAGCCCGCCTTTCGGGAAAATGTGCGCGAAAACGTTCCGATATCAGCAATATTGCATATTACAATAAATGCAAACTACAAGATATGCAAGATGCAATCACGACACTCGAGAGAGTGTTTTTTGTTTGCCCGGGAAATATGATCCGACAGGTTCCGCGCATGCAAAGACGGCTGCAAAACGGTATCGTTCCGAACCCCGCCGACAAAACGAAACAGGAGAAAACAATGAACGAACATACGGCTGATAATCCGTCCGCTACACCTTCCGATTCCGGAACCTCAGTAATGGCGGACAGCGGCAGCACCGCCTCTGCCGCAAATGCAGGAGTTGCCTCCGTCAAAACCTCCGAAACTGCACCTGCCGGCAAACAGGCAAAACCGAAAGCAGCGGTAAAAGGAGCACAGACGAACGCGAAAAGCGCAGAAACGCAAAGCGAAGTGAGCACGACCAAAGCATTCTCACAGCGGCTGAACGCTATGAACAGACAGCGCGAACAGGAAGTGCGTCGGGAGTACGAAGGGCATGAACGATTGCTTGAGAGTCTGCAAAAAGCAGGGTATGAAGGCAGCGCGGAGGAGATTGCGGCGCAGTTGCGAACAAAAGAGAAAACAGACGAAACGATACCTGCCGAAATCGGTACGGGGGAAAATCAAGACGACGGACAAATCGAACCTCAGGATAGGAAGCAAGCTTCTGCCGATGATCCGAGCCTGCAATGGGCACATGAGATTATCGACGAGCGGACATTCGAGCGGGACATGCGGCAGATCAAAGCAGTCTATCCCGATGTGAAGTGCAAGAATGTATGGGAGCTCGGGGAAGTGTATCTGCGTCTGATGCTGACGGGAGAAGTGGACGCGGTGACTGCGTACGAAGCGCAGACTGCCAGCAATCGCCGAGGTGTGAAAGATTCTCCGCCGAGTGCGGGAAGCGCACGTTCGGGAGGGATGTCTCCCGAGAAAGAATACTACTCGCCCGAGGAAGTGGATCGTTTGTCCGCAAAGGATTACGAAAACCCGAAGGTGATGGCGCGGGTGCGCAAATCGATGACACGTTGGAGATGATTCGAAATCGCGGCGGGTGGGTAAGGAACGCATGAAATGTAGGAACGCATGAAATGTAGGAACGCATGAAATGCGTTCCTTACGATGACGACTGTCCGAAATAAAAAAACAGGAGAAAACATATGTCATATCAGAATTTTAAACCGGACTTCTGGTCCAAATATATTCAGGGAGAGCTCGGCAAACTGTGTGTATTGCACGAAGACTGCGATTACACGTTTGAGGGCGAAATCAAATACGGGGAACGCATCAAAATTCTCGGCGTAGGACGACCGACCATCGGCGACTACACGGGAGAAGACATCGGCGACCCCGAAAAGGTGCCGGATTCCAGCGTATACCTCGACATCAACCGCGCGAAGTTCTTCAACTTCATGGTGGACGATGTGGACAAAGCGCAGGGCATCGACGGGCTGATGGAAAAACTGACCGAAGAGAGCGCCGTGGGATTGGCGGAGGCAAGGGACACGTTCCTCGCATCGTTGGCACCCGAAGCGGGCGCATTGAGCGCAAGCGCGGCGATCACCACAGCGGACGGCGCGAAAGCAGCGGTGGATGCGGCCTTCGAATATCTGTGGAACAACGGTGTGAAAGTGAGCGAACAGACGAGCATCATTATCACGACCTGGTTCTACAATCTGTTCAAAGACAAACTGACCGATTTGTACACCGACAATGTCGATCTGGTGAAAAAAGGCATCATCGGCATGTACAACGGTGCGCCCGTGAAGCTGTCAAACAATCTGTACAACGACGGCACGGACGATTACATGATGATCAAAACCAAGAAAGCGATCGCCTTCGCCGGTCAGATCGAAAAGACGGAAGCGTACCGTCCGCACAATTTGTTTGCGGATGCGCTCAAAGGTTTGGATGTGTACGGGGCGAAAGTGGTAAGACCGAAAGAGCTTTACGTCATACGCGCCCGCAAAGCCTAATCGACCGCTGAAAGAGGCAAACCGCAAACCTTTTGATTAATAAAATTTGATGAAGGTTTGCTTGCGGCGTTGCAGAAACGTTCTTTCTCGTTTGCGTATGTTATAATACGCGGCACTCGTCAGAACGATCCTGCGCCTTGCCTTTGCCTCTTTCAGACAGCCGATAGTTTGGCTTGATGAAAGAAACGAACCGCAGGCTTTGCATCTATAGCATTTGAGTGAGCCTGCTTGCTGCGTTGCAGAAGTCGATATCTTCTGTGACAGATCATCTTTTGCCGCGTTGGCGGCAGCAAACCGCTTTAAGGTGATTCGCTCTGCAAGACTCGCTCATGAAGGGCATGAATTTTGGCATTGTGATAAAGTTCACCGGGCCCTTCAAAAGCGGTGCAAAAGGTTATCGCAGATAACCCTTACTGCATGTTACCTTCAAGGTTTTGGGTAATCTATCTCGGCGTATAATGGGTTTGTATTCCGTATAGTGCGGCTGAAATTCATATACCCCGCGATTGATTTCCATCAAAACCTTTCAGAACATGCAACGTTCGTCTTATCATGCTCAATTCCTCCCCCCAAACCGGTTGAGACCGAATAATGTGCAAGAGAAGCATTAGGGAGGAGAACACAATAAATAAAAAAACAGGAGAAATATATGGCTATCGTAACGATAACAAAAACAAAACTGACCAGAAACCAGATCGGCGCCATGCCGGCTGCGGTCGCATCGGACGCAACAGTCGGGGCATGCATTGCCTACGACGAAGCGGACAACAAAATTTTAATCCTTTTGGAAAATGCCGGCGCGAGCCCGATTGCGGGCACAATCGAAGCAGGGAACGGCATTCAGGGCACGACCGATCTGTCGTTTACGCTTGCCGCGGGCGCGAAGGGCTGCGCTGTGGTGGAGAGCGGGAGATATGTGAACACGTCCGGCACGAACAAAGGGATGTTGGTGGTAAAGGGCGGAAGCGCGGATTTGAAAGTCGCGTGCGTGGTGCTGCCGTAGTATTGAGCAATAAAAAAGGGCGGAGTGATCCGTCCTTTTTTTATAGTTCAAAATCAATTTTTTCGAGAAAGGCTGAGACTGTTTTTTGTTCTTTTTTCGTTAACCTATCATATATCAGTCTGCATTTTTCTTTATCAATATAGTCTTTTAGATTCAAAAGTGCCTGCATATCTTTTTCGGCTTTCTTTAATATCCCTTTGTTTCGATCTTTATTAATAATAATTTTATGCAAGAAATATGATTCGGGTAACGGAACCTTAATCGGATAATTCATTATATTTTATGTTAGATGATTCTTTTCTAAAATCGACAAATGGCGCAACGCTTGTGCATTGACACCCAAATTAGTGCTTAACGTTGGTTCATTACCGCTGCCCATCTGATGAATCAGAAACTCAATTTCCAACGAGGCTTTTACGGAGTACAATTTCGTTGCACCTGTCAGTCTGTCTTCGTCAATCAAATATCCTGCAGATTTCGCAGCTTGGATCAGATTGAGTTGTTTGTTCGGTATATTTTTATTTCTGATCAGTAAATCGATATCAAGTGTTCGCAGAGGTTTCGTAAAATCTTTTAAAATGGCGCTCTTTTCATAAATGTATTCCGCCCAACTTCCGATGAGTATAATATGATCCAATGCATCATTTTGATACAGGAAATCGATACATTCCCAAAACTCCGAATATTCTTTATCCATGCGAAATCATTTTCTCCAATCGCTTCTTCTCCGCCTTCAGGCGTTTCATTCCGTCCTGCAATTCTTTTCTGCGGCTGATGGCGCTTTGCACATTGCTCAAATTTTCTTTTGGGATGAAGTCGCTCTTGATCCGATCTCCTTCACGATACTGCCGATAGGGGTAGCGCTTTCCGTTGATCGGTTTCATGCGAACGGAACCCTTCGCCGCATCGCCGAGAATGGAAAGCTCTTTTTGATAGGCGAATTCCATGCGGTTCAATCTGTCATATTCTTCTTTGAGTACATCATCCAAAATCGCCATCGTGGTTGCTCCTTTAACCTACAATAGTGATAATAAGTTGTTTTGTAGGTTAGTAGAATTGTAACATGATTTAACCCACATGTCAATATAATTATTAGCTATGTAGGTTAAGAAATGGGGTGGGCGCGGATTTGAAAGTCGCGTGCGTGGTGCTGCCGTAGTTTTGAACAATGAAAAAGGGCGGAGGATTTCCGCCCTTTTTTTATTTGCAGGGGAGGAACGGGATGCATGATATTCATTATGCAGGACATTCATTCCCGCAGGATATTGAAACATATGATGGTTGTGAAATTCATGATGCTGTAGGGATCGCATATCATGCGATCCTGTTTTTTCCCACGATGTATATTATCGAATGTACGCGGCGGTATTACGGTATTGTATTCGGGATTTTTTCGACCGCATACGATGCACGGAATGCATGTATGATACGGAACGCACACGGAACGCGTAATACTACAGCGGGGATTGATCGGATTTTGTGTTTTGCGGGTTTCGCCGGATGTATTTGCATATTTGATTGAATTCATGTTCGTTTCTGATGATGCGGTCATAATATGATTTCTGCCAAATCGGTGTCGGACAATTGCAATTACATGCTGCAGCATGTTTGGAAACGGATGATTTGAATGACTGGATGATTTTCGGCACGAGCATTTTTGTCCGATTTGTCGATTCTGCGTCAGTCGAATGCTCAATCCTGAGAATGAAATGAATATGATCCGGCATAACAATGTGGCAGGGGACCGAGGTCTCTTCATGAAGAACGGATATTAATTCAATACAACGATTGACGATTCCGCCGATTTCCGTCAATGAAACAACTCCGTTGCAGATTCCCCCAAACAGCGCTTGCCTGTGATAGGTGCAAACCGTAATAAAATAATATCCCGCGGATGAATAATGAAAACATCCCAATCGCAATTGTTTCCTCTTTTGTTTCTGCATGGTTCCCTCATCATTTGTCTGATAGGTTATTCCACGTCATGAATGGAATTCCTGCAAAATATTTTCGATGAACAAAAAAACACGATTGCAGGAAACGCATGCATGATACGGAACGCGCACGGAACGCATGCATGACACGGAACACAGGGAACGCATGATATGCGTTCCCTACATTTGTTCATTTTTCGTATTCAATACGCAATGATATACATGCGGGCGTTCATATCGTGATATAATAAACCCAACAAAAAACCAACCAGAGGACAGGATGAGAGACATCACAAGCACGGACGATTTTATTGCGGTGAAGAATCAGCTGCGGCACAATTTTACACTGGTACTGAGAAATTTCGCGGACGGACCCAGAAACGATGATGCCCGAAACCAGTACTTCACGGACGCGATCTACGCGCTGGATCATCCCGAGATGAAGCTCGATTTTTACGATCTGCTGAGCGGCAAGGTGCCGTATGCGGACTATCAAAAGGCACTGGAAGCGCATTTTGAACAAGCGGCACAATTGAGAGGGGAGCCGTTTCCCGAAGGGCATGCAAGGCATTATGCAAGCCGCTTTCTGCTGCTGCGCAATTATCTGCGGGAGCAGGGATTGATCGGCTGAATAACGGAAAAATTACACGATATAAAAAAACAGGGAGTGCATGATTCACGCACCCTGTTTTGTGTATGTGGATGATTCTGGTTTTATCATATGATATATTTTTGGAATGTATGATTTTACATTGCGGATTGGGAATGCGTAAAACGCATTCCCTACGAGGGTATCTGCGCATGCTTGAAACCATACCACGGTGTCGTATTGACTTGGCAAGGCAGAAAAGGCTATAATGAACCAAAGGCATTTTCTGCAAAATGCCCGAGGACGGACGAATTGAAATTTTAACAGATGAGGTGGATTATGCTGTATCATCACGTTACCGGGAACTCCCTTGCCGAAGGGCTCGAAAATGCGCTCAAGGTGCTGCACAGCGACGGGATTATCTATGAAGGGGAGAATCAGGACAGGGAAGACAAGGTCAAAGAAATCAGCCTCGTGCTCAATATTCTCAATCCGCTGAGCGAACCGATGATCTCCAAATGCATGCCGAGCGGACTGAAAGGGCTCATGGAATATACGGAGGAGTTTCTGCGCGGATCGCGCGATTTCGAACCGTACTGGGAGTATACCTATCATAAACTGTATGCACAGCATTACGATAAATTCATCGACGAACTGCGCCGCAACAATACCACCCGACGCGCGTGCATGAACCTCGGCGGAGCCATCAATTTCGAAAATCCGCACCCGCCGTGCCTGCAGCTCATCGACGCCAATATCCGCGAGGGAAAACTGCACCTCAGTGCATTCTTCCGCAGCAATGACGCGGTGAAAGCTTCCGCGATGAATATGTTCGTGCTTGTGATGCTGCAAAAACAGATTGCGGACGAACTCGGATTGGAAGTCGGTATCTACACACACATTGCCGAAAGCTACCATGCGTATTCGGAAGACTGGGAAACGCTGCAAACCTATATCGGTCTTTACGGCGACAAGCCCATCGAAAAGCGCGTGTACAGTTATGCGGATTTTCTGAAAACGCATGATAAATATATCGACGAATATTACAAAAGCGTCGAAGAACGAAAGATCGACGTGGCAAACAAAAAACACGAATAACCGATAGAAATGCAAAGACGGGACAACCCGTCTTTTTTTTATGCACCGGAAAGGATTCGTGTAACCGGCTTAAATTAAATTGAATAAAAATTAATTTCAAATAAAATATAGGTAATGTAAAATTTCGCTTCAATCAATGTGTCCGAGACATATTTTGAATGCGGAAAACGAGAAGTACTTTCCTTTTGCTGTCGATTATTGTATAATACAATTACAATAAGTTTTGTTGGGATGTTATGATATGAATCAGCCACTCGTGGATATTATCTGCGAGACCATCGGAAAGAAGGGTTATTCGGACTGTCTGGCTTTTCGCAATGCCATGCTTCAAATACGCTTTCGGACGCTCTCACATGATGAAATCGAAAAACTGAAAACAATTTATCACGAATATAATGATCAATACTGCCGCAATCAGATTTTGATTGCGTTTATTTTCCAATCCGACGAAAGTCTGAAAGGATTTTTCAGAAAGGCATTTTATACCGAAAAACAGCTTGCCTATAAGTTGATCGCGATACGGGGCTATGCGCAGTATGTTACCGAAGACGACATTATTCCGCTGGTGGAACACTTTGTGAAAAAGTTGGATGAGATCGGGGAGCTTTCTCCTTATGACTACGAACAATTCGAAGTGATGCGCTCCGAATTCTGTATGCCGTATTTGGTTTCTCAGTACGGTTATGATTGCTTGATCAATTTACACAAAACGATCGACGCACATTATGCGCAAATGCCGGAAGCATACAAAGGGCTTTTTATGCAGGATCAGTTCGGACAGTATTTACCGCTGATGACCGAACAGGAGCTGAGTGCGCGTTTCCGAATGATGATGCGGGATAAGAACGAACAAGATCGTATATAAAAAAGACAGCATATGCTGCCTTTCGATTGATGACAAACTCATCGCAATGTCGGCTGAAGGCAGCGTTCGCTGCCTTTTTTGTTATCGTGTTTTATTTTCTTTTCTTGCGCAGGCGGAACATCATCGTGCTGTTTTGCAGCAGCGAAGCTTCCTCTTTGAGGGCATAACTCGCCGCGGCGCTTTCTTCCGCTGTGGAGGATATGGTCTGTACGACTTGCGATACCTGCTGCAAACCCGCATCAAGCTGTGTGATTTCGTCCGACTGATGACGGGCTGCCTGCGTGATACTGTTCATTTTTTCGTTGATGGCACTGACGCTTTCCGAAATATGCGCAAACATTTTTGCCGCATCGCTCGCAATCTGATTGCCTTTGCTTACGCGTATGATGGTCTCCGATACCAGCGCGTTGGTCTCTTCTGCGGCGGCGGCACTGCGCGCGGCCAGCGCCCGCACTTCCTCTGCGACGACTGCGAATCCTCTGCCCTCCGCACCCGCTCTGGCGGCTTCCACTGCCGCATTGAGCGCCAGAATATTGGTCTGAAACGCAATATCATCGATCGTTTTGATGATTTTTGAGATGTTTTGGCTGGCGGTTCCGATCTGATCCATTGCGTCGATCATTTCATTCATACTGTTGTTTCCCGCGAACGCATCGCTGCTGAGACTGTGCACGAGGGTGCCTGTTTCATCGATAGTCTGTTGTGTGGTCTTGGTATGGGTGTCGATTTCGGCTGTGGAGGCGGAAAGTTCCTGTACCGCACCTGCCTGCTCGGTGGCTCCCTGCGCCAACATTTCGCTTCCCTCGGATAACTGCGTTGCTCCCGTCGCCACTTGATCTGCCAGTCCGATAATTTTGCCGATCATTCTGTTGAGCGCGTCGATCAGCGCATTCAGATCGCTTGCGACCTGCCCGAGTTCGTCTTTCGATGTTACTTCGAGATGCAGATCGAGATTTCCCCCGCTGATTTCTTCCACCGCGGCTGAAACCTGCTTGAGCGGCTTTGTCAGTGATCCGGCGATCAAGTAAATAATCAAAGTACCGAGCACAAACAGCACGCCGGTAATGAGCAGCATCAGATTATGCGATGCATTCAGATCCGCATATGTGGCTGATGCCGATTCTCCGACGAAAAACATGCCGATGACAGTGCCCTGCGCATCAAGAATGGGCGTGTAGTAAGTAAGGCATTCTGTATCCAGCACCATAGCGGAGCCGGTATAATCTTCTTTGTTTTTGATCACCGCGGTTGTTACGGTATCCGAAGCGGCAGTGCCGACGATACGCTGTCCGCCCTTTTGAATATTTGTTGTGATGCGGATATTGTCCTGAAATATCGTACAATAATACCCCGTCAGCGATCCGACCATATCGACCGGTTCCGAATTTTCGTTGATCAGTGTTTCACCTTTGTAAAGCAAACCGTTGTCGATGCGCCACTGTCCGGGGTATTCGCTGTCCAGAATCGCCAATGCCAAATCCGCAGTATTTTTCAATGAGGCGGTTTCCCGTTGTGTCACGAGTTTTTTTGTCGAAGTGTCGGAGAAAAGAAACATGGCGGCACAAACGACTGTCAAAAAGAGCAGAAACATGAGCAGAATTTTAAACTTGATGGTATGTCTGAGTTGGGTGTGCATTGTTATCCTCCGCGTTTTGCAATCGATATTTTGCAGCATGAATGGTATTATCATGTATATTTTGTAGTTCAGTATACTTCACGTTTGTCAGCCATTAAAAATGGAGGGTGCATTCACCACTCCCCATATCAATCCTGACCCAAAGCTGTCATTTTATAAAGTTATTATATTGGTTATCGTACGGTTCTGCCGAATAGTTAGTGCGTTTACAGTTATTTTACAAAATTGTATGAATTAATTTCATGGCAGGCCAATCGGGTTCGTCCAATCTGCGTGATTATCGGGTCGTGCATGCGTGTTTCTTCATGCTTTCGTGCGCATCCCGTTTTTTTTGACGATGCTAGGAAACACCACCGTGACGCACATCAATCGAACTTTTTTCATTTTGTCGATACCGATCCGCGCATTTCTGTCATGGCATGTCCGAATGCGCTTTGTTATACTTTGGGTGCAGCTGAGAACATCATTTGCGAAGCCTCCTTAAAAAGCATCATCCAAAGCGAAGCAGTCGTCTTTCATCACGGACGGCTGTTTTGTTTGATGCGCGGCGGTGGTTCTTGGTGCTGATTTCGAATAAAAGGAAATAAAAATATGACAACACGGCAGGATCTGTGGCTGCAGCATTACGAAAGCGGAATGTCGCCGTCCGCAGCTGCAAAGGCGGCGGGATATCAAAACAGTTATGCGAAAATCGGCGCACGCAATCTGGAAAAATACGGGCATCGCTCGGAAGTTTGTGCGCCTTCGTCTGCGTGCTCGGAAGAGAACGATTCCAATCGTATTGCCGATCTTCCCGAGATTACGGCATTTTGGACAGCAATACTGCGGGACGGGACAGCCGATCTGAAGGACAGGCTGAAGGTGTCTGAACTGCTCGCCAAAACGCAGGGACTTGCAAAATCCGCCGAGGATGAGATTGAAACAAATCAGGAGGAGCTCACCCCATCGGGGATGAGTCTGGAGGAAAAACTGGCGCTGATCTGTTCCGTGCGCGACGGGGATTGGGACGCCGTACTCGGGAGAAACAGCGATGGTTAATTACGAAGCACGCATGGATATGGATACGATCGTGGAAACGGGGCAATGGTATGCCGCTTTGGCGGCAAGCTCGAACGAAGTCTTTCTGCCGCTCTTTTCCGATACCAGCCGTCACCTTGTGCTGTGCGGCGGCGCCGGTTCGGGCAAGAGTATTTTCGCGGGCAGAAAGGTGTTGGAGCGTGTGAGCACCGAAGCCGAGCACCGGATTCTCGTATGCCGCAAGATCGCGCGTACCATGCGGGAATCGTGTTTTCGGCAGCTGATCGGGCAGATTCGGACACATTACAACACGCGTGATTATAAAATCAACCGTACGGAGATGCTGATCACGTATCTGCCGAACGGCAGCCAGATTTTATTCGCGGGGCTTGACGATGCGGAAAAGCTCAAATCGATTTACCGTGTGACGGGTATCTGGATCGAGGAAGGTTCGGAACTGTTGGAATCCGATTATGACCAACTGAATATCCGGCTGCGCGGAGAGACCGCAACCTATAAGCAGATCATCACGAGCTTCAATCCCGTCGATATCAACCATTGGCTCAAACGGCGTTTTTTCAGCGGACAGGTGCCGGGTGTGTGTGCGCATCGCAGCACTTATCGCGACAATCGATTTTTGGATGACGAACAGAAAGCGGTACTGGAAAGCTTCCGCCAGACCGATCCGTATTATTACCGCGTTTATTGTCTGGGAGAATGGGGCGTATTCGGCAAAACCGTTTTTTCCGCGCAGTGTGTGAGCGAGCGGCTTTCTTCATTGTCCGTTACAGCGGTTCACGGGGGGTTCGCGTACTCGTACGACGGACTTGCTTTGCATGATATTTGCTGGCAGGAAGAGGAACACGGGAGTATCGCCGTCTACCGCATGCCCGAAGACGGGGTGCCGTACGTGATCGGCGGAGATACGGCAGGGGAAGGCAGCGACTGTTTTACGGCGCATGTGATCAACAATATTACGGGTGAACAGTGCGCGATATTGTGCCATCCGTACGACGAAGATATCTATGCGAAAGAACTGTATTGCCTCGGTATGTTTTACAACGAAGCACTGATCGGGATCGAAGCGAACACGACGACGTACCCGATTCGGGAACTGGAACGACTGGGGTACCGAAAACAGTACATCCGTGAAACGGAGGATAATTTTACGCACAGACCGAAATACTCCTACGGATTTAAAACGACCGCGCTGACGCGTCCCGTTATGATTGCGAATCTTGTTGCACTCATGCGGCAGCACCTGGAGCTGATCCACGACCGCGCGACCCTGGAAGAGATGCTGACATTCGTCCGAAATGAAAAAGGACGGGCTGAGGCGCAGAGCGGCGCACATGACGATCTGGTGATGGCACTTGCGATTGCCTATTATATCCGCGAACAGCAGGACAGCGCGCTGCCGGAGCCGCCTGTGCGCACGCATTATCATTTTGCGTGCGAGATGCCGAAAGCGGATGCGCTGGGGGTGGGGGAAGTGATTGAAATTATATAATATACATAGAAAAATTGATATATTATGCATATTAATGTTTTAAATACAAATAGCGGGTGTTGATCCGTTGCGATACCCGTGATATTCATTCCTGTGTTTTATCCGTAAAAGAGATCGAGCAGACAACAACACAAACCGATTCTCGAAGCGAGTGCATGTCTTCAATGATAAGTGGCAAATGCAACCGTTGCATCACGCAGGATAATGCAAACAATTGCATTATACATCTATGTTATGATGCAATTTTTCTCGGCTTCGAGTTTTTTTTATGCGCCGAAGCGAAGCCCTGCGACAGCCCGTTTGTATATACCGTGATTTTACTTGCCTTTGCAGATAGTTCCAGTTATCATACAAGATAAGAAGAACAGAGACAGCGATCAATCAAAGAAAGAATAATTTTTTTGTTTTTCTGTTGACAGAGTTACATTGTGGATATATACTTAGCTACATAAGTAACTAGGTATATATCTAAATTTTTACCGAATGGGAGAATGTATGGAGCATATCATTGAAATTACGGGGCTGAAAAAAGCATACGGTAAAGTCCAGGCAGTAGACGATATCGATTTTTATGTCGAAGCGGGCACATTGTTTGCGTTCCTCGGACCGAACGGTGCAGGAAAATCGACGACGATCGACATGATCGCAACGATGCTCAGACCCGATGAGGGGAAAATTGAGATCGACGGACTGGTGATCGGAGAAAACGATCAGGCGATTCGGGAACGGATCGGCATTGTTTTTCAGGACAGTCTGCTCGATAAACTGCTGAGCGTCAGAGAAAATCTGATCACGCGGGGTTCTTTTTACGGACTGAAAGGTGAAGTGTTGCGCTCTGCTGTGGCATCCGCCGCAGAAACCGCGGGCATATGGGAATTTATTGACCGCCCTTACGGCAAATTGTCGGGCGGACAGAAACGCCGTGCCGATATTGCAAGAGCACTCGTCAATACACCGAAGATCCTCTTTTTGGACGAACCGACGACGGGGCTTGACCCGCAGACGAGAAAGAACGTTTGGGAGACAATCCGAAAACTCCAGACGGACAGCGGCATGACGGTTTTCCTGACGACCCATTATATGGAAGAGGCCGCCGCTG
>CAYUFL010000002.1:55027-79693 GCA_964444065.1 uncultured Lachnospiraceae bacterium | reverse complement strand
ATGCGTTTTTTTTTCGATCAAAATCAGAGATAGAAGTATACCTGATGCTGCTCATCATCCAGTTCATAGCCGTCTTTGACAAACAATTCGATACAGGCAGCGCAGATTTCTTTGTCGTATAAAATACCTTGTTTTTCATAGAGTTCCTGAATTGCGCGATCGACACCCAGTGCCGGACGGTAGGGACGGTGAGAGGAAATGGATTCGACAACGTCCGAGACAGCAATCAGTTTTGCTTCCCAAAGAATTTCATTATCCTTCAAATGCTGTGGATATCCGCTTCCGTCAAGGCGTTCATGGTGCTGGCGGATGACTTGTGCGATCGTGTCGGGGAGGTGAATCCCGGTGAGCATTTCGTATCCGGTTTGCGGATGTTCGCGGATCAGCATCATTTCCAAGTCAGAAAGCTTGCCGGGTTTGGCGAGAATTTCAGTCGGTACTGCGAGTTTGCCGATATCATGAATGTAACCGATAATACGAACAAGATCGATGACTTCTTTGTTTGCGGACATTTTTTTCGCAAGCGTTGCGGCGAGATTTCCAACCCTGATTTGGTGGTGACAAGTGTAAGGATCTCGGATATTCACGATGGAATGAATCAGTGTGATCATGCCAAGCATTGCATTTTGAAGTGCCATTGTGCGGTTTTCAACAGTTTGTTCGAGTTTTTTCTGATAGAGTGCGTTTTGCTCTTCCCAAAATGTTTTTTCGTCCCAAAGATGTTTTGTTTCTGCGACTTGTCTGATGGTCTGCAGAAATACATCTTTTTGAATCGGTTTGGTCAGATAATCGTTCGCACCGCTCTGCACCGACTGAATCGCAGTATCAACGGTGGGTTCTCCCGTCATAATCACAACCTGAACAGATTGAGAATGTTCCCGTATATACTTTAGCAGTTCGGTGCCCGGTTTTTTAGGCATAACGATATCAGTTACAACGATATCAAAGTTTCCCTCAGTAAAGATGGAGATGGCTTCCTCGACATCCGAGGCGACAGATACGGAGTGTCCTTCTTTTTTTAGGAATTCACTTAAGGTAATGCGGATGCTTTTTTCATCATCGACAACCAATATTTTGCTCATATATCCAATCCCAACCTCTGCTATTTTTCTTTTAAATCCCATCCGTTGTCAACAGGTAATTCAACAATAAAACGGGTATACTTGCCTGGCTCGGATTCGATGTGAATCTGCCCGTGGTGATCTTTCACGATGCCGAAAGAAATTGAAAGCCCCAATCCGGTGCCGAGCTCTTTCGGTTTCGTTGAAAAAAACGGCTCAAATATTTTTTCGCGCAATTCCATGGGGACGCCGTTTCCTTGATCCTCCACGGTAATTCGAATCCACCTGCGATTGTCAGCCGTAAACTGTCTGCAGGACAGAAGAATGATTTTGTTCTCATTGAATTCCGGATATTTTTCATTCAGGGAATCTCTTGCGTTGGTCAATAAATTCATCAGAACCTGCTGAATCTGCTGACTGCGACACTTAATATTCGGTAGATTTTCTTCAATGTCCAGTATAAGCTCAATCTGGTCTTTTTTAATAATGGTTTGTATCAGCAGAATGGTATGATTGATAATATCGTAAATACCGGCATAGCTGTGGGATTGTTTTTCCTGTCTGGAAAACTGGAGGAGAGATTTCACAATTTCTGATATGCGTTCTGTCTCATGAATGATTTCTGATGCATAGACTGCGGAGGATGTATCAATCGGCAGTTCATCGAGAATCAGCTGTGCATAATTTAGAATACCGCTCAATGGGTTATTGATCTCGTGTGCGACACCGCCTGCCAGCGTTCCGATTGCCTCTAACTTTTGCTGATTGCGTAATTGCGCCTCCAGTGATTGTTGAGATTTTTCAAGCTTCAGTCTGTCTGTAATATCTCTGGCAAAGACAATGGCCGAAGGTGTATTGTTATATAAAATAGGGATTGCGGACATTTCAACATCGATGGGTGAACCATCTATGCGGATCAATTGCTCTGTCTGAAACGGAATGCCCTCTTCCGACTCATATAATTGCTCTCTGTATTTTTGCAGGGTAGGGATCTGATTCGGCGAGAAAAGCTTTTCGGCAGACATACCGATCAATTGAACTTCATTTTCAGCCCCGAACATCTTTATTGCTGCCGGATTGAGAAATACAAGTTTGCCTTGAGAATGAATATAAATTGCTTCGGGTGCATTTTCGATAAGCATTCTGAATTTCTGTTCGCTTTCGATCAAAGCCTGTTCGGATTTGATTCGTTCGGTAATATCGTGAATAATGGAATACAACAAAATCCGATGATTCAGTGTGATCGATCCGCTGTATACTTCCACATTCGCAATTTCGCCGTTTGCTTTCCGATGCTGAAACTGAAAATACTGTTTTCCTTTTTCTTTTGCATCTTGCATATGTTTCACTATTTCTTCTTTGCTGAGGATATTAATTTGATCCATACTCATATGCCGCATGGTATCGATATCCCATCCGTAGAACGCAGAAGCAGATTGATTTGTTTCTATAATGTTTCCTGTTTTGGGATCGACCAACATCATAATTGCATGATTGTTGAGGAAAAAGTTTCTGTATTGTACTTCCATTTCCGACGTTTTCATCAGCAGCTCATTGCGTTCTTTTTGATGCATCAAAAGCAGTCCCAAAAGAACTGTGGCAAGCGGGTAAACCACCATGACCGGGTAGCCGATCGATTGAATGACGAATATCGGTTGAGCAATCGGAAGTGTAAACATACAGAGGATCATTGCAACATGTACGGCAATGCCCATTGTATAGAGAAATAAAAGCTTCCGAGTGGGCTTGAAAGGAATCTTTCTCCAGACAAGCCCGATTGCTACGGAGAAAAAAATTACCGCTACGCCAGTTGCTGCTCCCGCACCTCCCAGAATCAGACGGTAGACGCACAGAATACACCCTGCAATGACGGATGGAATCCACCCGAAGATATAGGCAGCGACACTAAGCAGGATGGAGCGTGTGTCAAATACAATTCCATCCACAAGCGTAAACGGCAGGCTCATGATAGCCAGCCCGATTGCGCCGATAATGATGCCGCTGATGAAAGAATTGAGCCATTGCTTTTTAACGGGCAGTAAATAACTGAGCTCGTATACGATGCTTAACGCAAGGAGAAGGACTGCGTTATAAATGAGTTGAATAAAACTTTCATTCATGTATTGTCCCCTTTGCAATGGAAACGATGGAATGGATTCATTATAATTGAGTATATAGTATAATATCAAGATTTATTTGCAGAAAAACCCCGCTATTGCGGGATTTTGCAGTTTGCAACAGATTTTATCGATTTGATATCGACACGTATGATATCAGATACGAACTGTCATTATAAAAGGTAATGGTATAGTCGTTATAGGAAAAAACGGTAGATAAACTGAAGCCTGCCGATGCAGCTTCCGAATTGGTCTGATAAGAAATTTTATTGGCATTCAATCCGGCAATCAACTCGCTTTGTGTGTTGACACCGATCCTCGTTCCGAAAAGGATATAGTTGGAATCGTAAATGTCAATTTGAGTGCATTCGCCGCCGGCATTATCCGGATATGTCAAATCCATAACAGGGCTTTCGTATGAACGGATCAGACTGCTTCCGGTATCGGTTTCCACAGCCGCTTTTCCGTATTTGCTTTGTAATTGATTGTACGTGCAGGAGAAAATATAATTGATGTCATCCCAACTTGGCACAGATACCGACTCCACCGTAATGGATATCGTTTGCGCTGCATCGCTTTGTTTGCCGTTTCGAATCGAATAGACGACAATGTCATACTGTCCTGCCTGCATCGATCCCTGCCATGTTGTGTCTGTCAGCTGAATACTCCTTGCCAATTTGGCGTCACTGACAGGAGAGATATAGAAACAAACCTCGTAACAATCTGCATTTTTGACTTCATCCCACGAAAGGTCAATTTCGTCTCCGCCGGAAAATGTGGATTGATTGATCGTAACGGTCGGTGTTTGTAATTTTCCGCATCCTGTCATTGAGAAAACAAACATCAATGCAAATAGGATCAAGATCAGTCTTTTTTTCATGGTTTGCTCCTTATCGTATCTGTCCGTTGCCATGAACGATATACTTATAGCTCGTCAATTCATTCAGCCCCATTGGACCGCGTGCATGCAATTTTTGAGTGGAAATACCGATTTCCGCGCCCAGTCCGAATTCTGCGCCGTCGGTGAAACGGGTGGAAGTATTGACGTATACAGCAGCGCTGTCAACGCGGGAAGTGAAATAATCCGCGTTTGCTTTATTTTGAGTGACGATTGATTCGGAATGCTGCGTCGAATATTTGCGGATATGTTCCGTTGCTTCTGTTACATCTTTCACAACCTTAATTGCCAGAATATAATCATTGTATTCCGTTTCGTAATCTGTTTCATTGGCTTGCTTGATTTGCGACCAGAGGATCTTGCGTGTCTGTTCGCATCCGCGCAATTCGACATGTTTTGCGACTAATCGCTCTGCGGCGGCGGGAAGAAATGTATCTGCAATTTTTTCGTGCACCAACAGTGTTTCGGCAGCATTGCAAACAGAGGGCCGGGAGGTTTTTGCATTGTCGATAATGGCTGCTCCCATAGGAATATCTGCACTTTCATCGATAAAAATATGGCAGTTGCCAGCGCCTGTTTCTATCACGGGAACAGAAGCGTTTGCTACAACGGTCTGAATCAAATTTTTCCCGCCGCGCGGAATCAAAACATCGATGATGCCTTTGAGTTTCATCAGTTCGGCGGTTGTTTCTCTTGAAGTATCATCGATCAACAATACAAAATCCGGATTCATCGTACTTTCGTTCAGGGCTTCTTTCAGCGCAGCGATAATTGCTTTGTTCGAGCAGATTGCTTCTTTGCCGCCCTTAAGCACTACCGCATTTCCGGATTTCAGACAGAGTGCGGCGGAATCTGAAGTGACATTCGGTCTGGCTTCGTAGATGATTCCGATTACCCCGAGCGGAACGCTGATTTTTTTTATATTTAATCCGTTCGGCATTGTTTTCTCTTCCAAGATTTTTCCGACGGGGTCAGGCAGCGCAACAACGTCGCGTACACCTTGTGCCATTGCCTCGATACGGGTTTGATCCAGTCTCAGTCGGTCGATCAGCGAAGGCGCAATATTATTTTTAATCGCTTCGGCAATATCCTTCTGATTTGCAGCAACAATGAACGCAGCATGCTCAACAAGCTTATCTGCGAAGAGAAGCAAAAGGCGGTTTTTATCTTCTTCGGACAGAACAGCAAGCTCTGTTGAAGCCATTTTAACTTTTAGGCAATCGTCTCGGAAACTCATGGATTATTGCTCCTTTTTGTGAAAGTGCGTGCCGCATTTTACGCCGTCAAACAAGTCGTACAGAATCAGCGGATTTTTTCCGTTAACAATGAAAACATCGATGCCGCTTGCAGTTGCGGTTTGTGCCGCCTTTATTTTTGTGATCATACCGCCTGTACCGAGATTGGTACAGGTGTTTTCGGCGATTGCAAGAATATCATCATTGATATCCGGAACATCTTCGATCAAAAGCGCATCCGCATTGGTGTGAGGGTTTTTGGTGAAAAGTCCGTCGATATCAGACAGGATAACGAGTGCGTCGGCTCCGATGAGTTTTGCAACCAGTGCGGAGAGGGCATCATTGTCGCCGAATTCGATCTCTTCTACGGCGACGGTGTCATTTTCATTAACAATCGGAATACAGCCGAGTTCGGCAAGTTTGGAGAATGTATTGATGACATTCGTACGTCTCAGTTCGTTATCAAGCACATCGCCGGTGAGCAGCAGTTGTGCGACTTTGTGGTTGTAGCCGGAAAAGAGTTTATCGTAAATGTACATCAATTCACATTGTCCGACTGCCGCAACTGCCTGTTTGGTTTGTGTATCGGTCGGGCGTTGTTTCAGCCCAAGCTTTCCGACACCGACTCCGATGGCGCCCGAAGAAACGAGCACAATATTGCGCCCTGTATTTTTGATATCCGACAGTACTTTCACAAGGTTCTCCATACTGCGGATATTGACCAGTCCGGATGCATGCGTCAGTGTGGATGTGCCCACTTTAAATACAACTGTATTATAAGAAGTAAATTTTGCCATAATTATGATTCCTTTACTGTTTATTCTAACAGGTCAGAGCGCGTTATTTCAAGCAGAATTGCTTATAACGGAAAGTTTGTTTGAGGATAACAAAACAGACACGGTTTTTCGTGTCTGCACTATCCGAGTTTATCTTATAAAGTTTATTCTTTGTCATTGCATATCAATTATTGTAAATCAGTATGAAAAGCAATTGACGAGGAATGTGTTTGGGTTGTCTTGCTGCGTTATGCAGTCTGTATTTCTTTCGGGCAAGTCAGATCAAGCTCAGAAATCGCCGGCATGAAACAGTCATTATAATTAGGAATCTGTAAGATTTCGGCTGATCCAAACAAGGTAAGGGCACGCTATTCTTCTTTATATCCGCATGTTTTGTCTGCACAAAATTTCTTTTCACTTTTCCCGTTAGCCAAAAATAACGGTTTTCCGCATTCAGGACATTTTTCGTCGGTCGGTTTACTCCATGACATAAAATTGCATTCGGGGTACGATTTGCAGCCGTAGAATGTTTTGCCTTTTTTGGTTTTTCTCACGACGATTTCGCTGCCGCACTCCGGGCAATGCGCATCGACCTTTTCGGTCAACGGCATGGTGAAGCTGCATTCGGGATAACCCGGGCATGCAAGAAATTTTCCGAAACGGCCGTGTTTGACAACCATGTTTTTTCCGCATTTTTCGCATTTAACGTCAGTAACTTCTTCGGGGAGTTTGATGCGTTCAATCGATTCCGCTTTTTCCAGATCGATCTGCAGACGCTTGTAAAAATCATCGATAACTTCTACCCAATCGTCTTCGCCAAGCGCAACTTTATCCAGATTATCTTCCATGTCGGCAGTGAAGCCGATGTCTACCACTTCCGAAAAATTATCTTTCATCAGTGTTGTCACCGCTTCGCCGAGATCGGTCGGACTGAATTTTTTTTCTTCCAAAACAACATAATTTCGTGCAAGGATTGTGCTGATGGTGGGTGCATACGTACTCGGACGTCCGATTCCTTTTTCTTCAAGCGCTTTGACAAGTGTTGCTTCCGTATATCGCGGCGGCGGCTGAGTGAATTTTTGTTCGCCCGTACATTCTTTGAGAATCAGGGATTCTTTTTCCGTAAGCAACGGCATGGTCGATTCCTGCTCTGTTTCGTCAGTATCGTAAACTTTCAAAAACCCCGGGAACTTCAATTTCGATCCCGTTGCACGCATTGTATAGATGCCGTTTTGAATGTCTGCGCTGAGTGTATCGTACATCGCGTCGCTCATCATAGAAGCGAGAAATCTTCTATATATTAATGTATAAAGCTTCAATTGGTCTTTTGTTAGAGAGTCTTTCACATTGTCCGGGGTCAGCAATAAATCTGTCGGACGGATTGCTTCATGGGCATCCTGAATTTTGACAGCTTTTTTTGATTTGGCGGCAGTTCCGCCGATATATTCTTTACCGTAGGTTTCAGTAATGTATGATTTTGCAGCTTCCTGTGCCGGTTCTGCGATACGGATTGAGTCGGTTCGAATATAAGTAACAAGCCCGATATGACCTTTTCCCATAATCTCCAACCCTTCGTAGAGTTGCTGGGCGATCATCATGGTTTTTTTCGATGAATAGGAAAGTTTCCTGTTGGCATCCTGCTGCAGTGTGCTCGTCGTAAAAGGAGGAGCGGCTTTGCGGCGTTTTGTCGATTGCTTGACTTTCTCCACGATGAAGCTGCCGGATTTCAAATCGGAGACAATTTTAGTTGACTGCTCCTCGTTTTTTACTTCTGCTTTTTTACCGCTGATGTTCAGCAGATAAGCATCAAATACAGTGTCGTCATTGTGTTGCTTCAATTTGGCAATAATATTCCAGTATTCTTCGCTGATGAAATTGCGGATTTCATTTTCACGATCGACTATGATCCTCGTTGCGACCGATTGGACTCTGCCGGCACTTAATCCGCGCATTACTTTTTTCCACAGAATCGGACTGATTTTATAGCCGACCAGGCGATCCAATACGCGTCTTGCCTGTTGCGCGTCAACCACATTCATGTCCACCGGTCGTTTGTGCAGCATCGCTTCTCCGATTGCCGCAGGCGTAATTTCGTGAAATTCAATACGGTTGTTTTGATTTAAATCCAGTCCCAGATAATTCGCCAAATGGAAAGAAATCGCTTCACCTTCACGGTCAGGGTCAGTTGCGAGAATAACTTCGTCCGCACCTTTTGTCTGCTGCTTGATTTCTTTGAGCAGTTTCGCCTTCCCTGTAATCGGTTTGTACTCGGGCTGATAATGGTTTTCGATATCAATGCCGAGTTTGCTTGCAGGCAGATCAATGACGTGCCCCATGGTTGCCGTTACCTTGCAATCATCGGGCAAATATTTTTCAATTGTTTTCGCTTTGGCGGGCGATTCCACAATAACGAGTTTATATGACATGAAGTCCTCCGTTTGGTTCTGTTCAGTATGTCAGATAAATCTGTCCCATTTCAACCGTAATCACGCCCTTGAGTTCGAGCATGGTCACGATGGAATTGATCATGCCAACAGACCATCCCAATTCTTTTGCCAGTTGGTCGGTTGTTTGCATTCCTTTGGTGACAGTAAGGTAAAGATCTTTTTCTTTATCGGTCAGTTCCGGCAATTCCTTTGTTTCGTTTTTTACGATCGGACGGAAAATGCGGAACATATCCTGTAATATATCATTGCCGCAACAGACGAGTTTTGCACCGTCTTTGATCAACAGATTGCATCCTGCCGATTGTGGATTCGTAATGTTTCCCGGCACTGCATAGACTTCGCGTCCTTGTTCTGCCGCAAATTTTGCAGTAATCAGCGATCCGCTGTTTTCTGCCGCTTCGACAACCAATGTGGCATATGACAGACCGCTGATGATGCGGTTTCTTCTCGGGAAATTGCTTGACAACGGTTCGGTTCCGGGCGGAAATTCTGTGAGAATCATACCGTCGTTTGCCAGTACGGATTCGTATAGTTTCCGATTGGATAGCGGATACACAATATCGATGCCGCATCCCAATACTCCGACAGCAGTTCCTTTTGCCGTGACGGCACCTTTATGCGCCGCTGTGTCAATCCCGCTTGCCAATCCGCTGATGATATTGATGCCGCACTTCGCAAGCTGAGAAGAAATTGCTTCCGCCGCGGACATTCCGTACGGAGTGGCTTTCCTGGCACCGACGACTGCAATTGAAATCGCGCTGCCCCTAAAAATATTTCTTCCACGATAATATAAAACGGAAGGAGGATCGTGAATTTCCCTCAGAATTTGCGGGTAGTTTTCATCTGACAGGGTTAGGTAAGGGATATTTTTTTGTGAGACTGTTTCAGTTATTTGCTTTGCAGTATCAAGATTTTTATTTGTTGCAAGTGCAAATGCGGTTTCATAATAAAGTTCGTCCACTTCCATGAGTGCGCTCAGATCATCCAGCTCGTAAACTGATTGTGCAGAGCCGAATTTTTTGACCAGTTTTGCTGCTGTTACGCATCCGCATCCTTTGATGCTGTCCATCCAAAGATAATATAAAAGTTCCATTGCCGTCTTCTCCTTTACCATAAGGTATTGGACAATGCGGCACAAATTCCTTTATTATCCGACTAAGTCCATATTATATCGGCTTTTTTGGAGAATGTGCAAGCTATTTGCAAAAAAAATTCTTTTTTTTGCAATGACGGATTTTTGGCAGAAGGATATGTTGGGGAAAAAATCATCGCAAACAGATAAAGGAGTTTGTTGGATAAGGACGAATTATTTATGTGGGAGGAACGAATATGCTGTCAAAAATTTATACCACATCCCTTCTGGGTTTGGAAGGATCGGTTATCACGGTCGAAACTGATACAGCTTCCGGCATGGTTTCCTTTTTTATGGTCGGACTGCCCGACGCTGCGGTCAGAGAAGCAAAAGAACGCGTGAGCGCAGCGATGAAAAACAACGGGTTTACATTTCCCGTACAGAAAGTGACAATTAACTTGGCACCTGCCGATGTGAAAAAAGAAGGTACTTATTTTGACTTGCCGATTGCGGTGGGGATACTGGCTTCTTCGGGACAGATTTATGCGACTGAGTCATTGAACGAATACATTATATTGGGAGAGCTTTCGCTGGACGGGAGCATTAAGGGTGTCAAAGGAATTTTGCCAATGGTTCTTTCCGCGCTGAAACACGGTTATCGCAAGTTTATTCTGCCGAAAGAAAATGCAGTGGAGGCGTTGCTTGCGGGAGAAGGTATTATTTATGCCGCGGAGAATCTTTACGATGTGGTGGAGCATCTTTGCACAAAACGAAAAATAGAACCCTTTTCTGCGGATCTGAGTGAACTGTTCCAACAAAAAATATTTTACGATTTGGATATGTCCGATGTCAAAGGGCAGGAAACGGTGAAACGGGCGATGGAGATTGCCGCGGCAGGCGGGCACAATATGCTGATGATCGGACCTCCCGGCAGCGGAAAGACGATGCTTGCACGAAGGTTTCCGACAATTCTTCCCGATATGAGCAGAGAGGAGAGTCTCGATGTTACCAAAATTTATTCCGTGGCGGGATTACTGAAATCCGAGCTGCCATTGATCACACAAAGACCCTTTCGTTCTCCGCATCATACGGTATCCAATATTGCACTGGTCGGCGGCGGCAGAATCCCGAAGCCGGGAGAGGTCTCGTTGGCGCACAACGGTGTTTTGTTCCTTGACGAATTTGCGGAATTTCAGACATCGGCTTTGGAAACCCTGCGGCAGCCGATTGAAGATAAAACAGTAACGATTTCCCGCGTGAATGCCTCTGTAACGTACCCAGCTGCGTTTACTGTCATGGCAAGCATGAACCCCTGTCCGTGTGGGTATTATAATGATCCGACGCATGTGTGCCACTGTACGCAGTCTGCTATCGATCGCTATCTTCAGAAGATATCGGGACCGATTATCGATCGCATCGATATGATCGTTCAGGTGAATGTCGAAAACTATGAGAAGCTTAATACCAGCTGCAGTGCGAACGAAACGAGTTCACAGATTAAACAACGTGTGGATCAGGCAAGAACGGTGCAGTCGGATCGATTGCAAGGCAGAAATATTTATTGCAATGCGCAGATGTCTTCAAAGGAACTCGATGAGTTCTGCGTTTTGGATGAGGACGGAAAAATGCTGATGAAAAATGCATTTGACCGTTATCGTATGTCTGCAAGAAGTTATCATCGCATTCTGAAGCTTGCACGCACAATTGCAGATCTGGAAGGGGAGTTTTCGGTCGGGTGTGTGCATTTGTCCGAAGCGCTGCAGTATCGGGGGCTGGATAAAAAATATTTCAGCTGAATTATTTGTACAGGCGCTTTATGCTGTATAATGAAACAATGAATGAAATGATCGGTGGGTATGTTTCGGAATGAGCGAAGTACAGGAAAATCAGCATAATAAAAAACAAAGCAGTGAATTTTACGAATGGACGAAAGCCATTACCATTGCCATTGTCATAGCGCTTCTTATCCGTATTTTTGTATTTGAATTTGTGATTGTGGAACAGACAAGCATGTATCCGACCCTTAAAGAAGGAGAAAAGCTATGCGTTGTCAAGGTTGCTTACTGGTTTGATTCTCCGGGGCGCGGAGATATTGTGATCGTAAAAGTGAATGGAAGCAGCAACTACGTCAAGAGAGTGGTCGGTCTTCCCGGCGAAACGTTGGAGATTAAGGATAATACCTTATATATTAACGGAAAAGCATTGGAAGAAGACTACTTGGTTCAGGGATTGGCTTATGCGGATTACGGGCTGATTACGATTCCGGACGGGCAATATTTTTTACTGGGGGACAATCGTCCAGTCAGCCAGGACAGTCGGGAGTTGGGCACATTCTCGGACAATGAGATTATCGCGAAAGTGGCATTTCGGGTCAGTCCATATACTTATTTATTCAATCAATCAATAACGGATTAAAGAATCGCGGCAACAATAACGTTAATGCGTATGAAAACCCCTGGAAATCCTTTTATTATAAGCGTTTCAGGAAAACGTATACGGTTGACATCGCTTTACCGAAGTGCTAAAATTTGAACATATAGTAGGCTACTCTGCAAAATACGATATGGGAAGTGTAACAATGAAATGTAATTCGTGTGGCAAGGAGATACAGTCCGATTTTAAAATGTGCCCGTATTGCGGCGCAGCCGTTGAAACAGAACAGGAAACGGCATTTATCTCTCTGCCGGTTGAAGCATATGAGGAACCGGATGAAGAGGTGTATGAAGAATCGCGTAAAGAACGCAAAGCAAGACTGAAACGCGAAGCGCAGGAGCAGCAAGAACAAGAAGAGGATGACGCGGAAGAATACGGCAACGATGAAGAGGATGAATATTACGAAATTCCGCTCAAGAAAATATTAATCATCGCTGCGGCAATCATCGTAATTGCGGGGCTTGGTATCGGCGGGTATTTTATGTTTTTTGCAAATCCCCTGACAGCAAGCACAAAAACAATAGAAGCCGGAGAAACTGTGGATCCGCTTGATTTGGTTTCTTTGAAATCGAGTGCGGAAGATAAATATACGATCAGTGTATCTCAAAATAATATTGATGCGAGTAAGGTCGGCGATTACACCGTTGTATATAAATTAGAAAAGACGGACGGCGGAAAAAGCTCGACAAAAACATTCACATTTAAAGTAGTGGATACAACTGCGCCCGTTATCAGCGTTGCGGATTCTATTGTTGTTCCGTTGGACGGTACTTTTCATATATCCGATTACGCGAGTGTCACCGACAATGCTGACGGAATTATGGACGCATCAGGCATTGTTGTGGAGGGCACCGTCAATACCGCTAGTGCCGGTACCTATCCGATCACATTATCGATCAGTGATGCTTCGGGCAATAAAGCATCCGTTGGGATCAATGCTGTGGTAGAGGATATGGGCGATCCGGGTAGTTTTATGAGCAAAATTGACGGGTCATGGTACAATGAAGACACCGGTTTGGTCATTGCTTTTTCTTCGGACGCAGCGTACACCCTGGATGTGGGCAATTATCAGTCGGAAGGATTTGGGACGGGTGTGCTCACCTTTACGAGTGTAAGCAGTGTACTGACGAAAGCGACGGCTACATGGGCATATAAAGGTTACTACACTGACAATAACGATAATATTGTGTATGAAGATGTTGTTTCGCAAACAGTTAAGATAGATACCGGAGCGTCGGGAGACGATTTGATCACGGTTGATTTGGGATTCGGTGACGGACCTATGGACTTTACATACTTATACAATTAAGAAGAAAACCGCTGTTGGAAAACAGCGGTTTTTTACTTCTGAGGCGTTGGGATTGAAAAATCATAAACAATGAGTTCGAGATGAAACAACAGCACAATCCGATTCTGAAAGTGCTGTTGTTGTGTTATGCGAAAATAAGAAACAATTTAAATGTATCCAAGCAATTTATTGTTGCGTTCGGATTACGCATGGACAGATAACTCCGTTCTTTAAATAAGTCTGCTCGAACATATCCGCGGGTACCGGTTTACCGAAGAGATATCCCTGAACCTCATCGCAACCGATTTGTGCAAGCGCGGATTTCTGTTCAATGGTTTCGACACCTTCAGCAATGGTTTTGAGCCCGATATTTTTTGCCATTTCTATGATGGCTTTTACAATATGGCGGTTATTGTTATCTTCAGCGATGTGATCAATCAGGCTTTTGTCGATTTTAACGCGGTTAAACGGATAGTGCTGCAAATTATGAAAGGACGAATATCCGGTTCCGAAATCATCAATGGAGATCATTAAACCCAATTCATGGAGGGATTCGAATGTTTTGCGAACGATCTCGTTGTGTTCCAGCATGATATTCTCCGTGATTTCAATATCGATCCAATCGGGAAGGAGACGATCGTTCACGAGAAACTGCTTGATATTGGGAATAAATCGAGCACTCATTAATTCTTCAGGAGATAGATTGATACCGATCTTCAGCTGTGTATGATACGTTTCGTTCCAGCATCGAATTTGCTTGCATGCATTGGTGAATACCCATTTGCCAATTTTTTCAATCAAATTGATTTCTTCCGCAATCGGGATAAATTCTGAAGGAGAAATGTATCCGAACTGATCGGTAGACCATCGGAGCAGAGCTTCCATACCAATGAGTTTGTTGGTGGCAAGATCGAACTGCGGTTGATAGAACAAGTTGAAGTCACTTTTTATATTCGCCTTGCGCAGGAGCAGTTCAATTTCATGTTTTCTTCGTGTGTGTTGATCGATGTTCAAATCAAAAAACATATGTCTGTTATTGCCGTTTGATTTTGCACGATACATCGCCATATCCGCGAACTTCATCAATGTGATGCTGTCCACTGTGTCATCGGGTGCGATTGCGATGCCAATGCTTACCGTGACATAAAGCATTTGATCTTGAACGAAGATCGGAGCATTGCACAAAGCGGTGATTTGCAGTGCAAATTCTTCGATCTGTTCGGTCGTGTATTGTCCGTTGATCATGAAAACAAACTCATCTCCTCCGATGCGCGCAATCACGCATCGAACAATGTTCCAGTGCTGCAAACGTTCTGCAATTTCGATGAGAACATGGTCGCCCACATCGTGACCATATGTGTCATTGATGGTTTTAAAACGATCCAAATCGAGAAACACAACTGCCAAACGGTCGCCTTCGGAAAGGTTTTGCAATGCCAAATCCAGCGAATTCTGGAAATAGCTTTTGTTGTATAGTTTCGTTACGGTGTCCATGTTGGAGAGAAGCAGCAGTTCGTTGGTCTGTATCAGAAGCTGCTGTTCCAGTTCTTGGTTCACCACCAGTTTTTCCTGCAGACTGATTTCGTTTTTGATGGCTTTTTGTATCTGCTTGCTGATCAATTCGTAGATAACGATGACCACTGACATAATTATGAAGTCGAATATTTTAAAGGTGTTCGACAGCAGTGCAAACAACGGGAACAGCGCCAGAAAGATTGTTTTTTTGGAGGAACCGATGTTATCGATATAAATTTGTTTGCCGGCAGTATTGTCTTCTTTCATGGAAAGAACTGCACCAAGTGAGATCAAAATTAAGGAAAATGCGTATACAATGTCGATCAAGGAATTGGGTATGTATTGTTCTCTGAAGTAGCTGTAGTAATAGATCAGATCGATGATTACAAACAGAGATACGCCGGTTGAAACGATGCGCACATATGTCGGGATGTGACCGGAACGCTTCGAGAGAAAAAAGACGAAAATCCCGATCAGCACGCAAACATCAATGATGATGCTGCTGAAAGAGAAAAATCCGTCTTTAAAAACAAGAGCAATGGTATCGGATTGTTTTCCGAGGAACAAAATCCATGTAAGAATCAGGGTTTGAACGGAAATGATAACGGTATCCCAAATCAACTGCAGATTGTTCCACTTTCTGAAATAAGTGAATGCAAACAGCAATAAGGATGCAAGAATGAACAGATTGGTAAGATAATACAAAAAAGTGTTGAGCATACTTTCGATCGGATTGATTGATTGCAGTGTTAAAATCAACCAGTCTATATCTGCCGCACCCCAAAAGAACAATGCCAAAGCATACAACAGCCATGATTTCGAAACGGTGCTGGTTGGCTCGGAAGTTAAATAGCGCCAAAACAAGACTGCGCTACTGCACAAAGCACAGCCTGCAGAAAGAATGTTTGCCAACAATTCTGCATGAAACAAAATCGCATTTATATAGACGGAAAATAAGAGAATAAATCCTGCAATGATTGTGCGGAAGTTACGTTTCGGCATCGCTCGTCCTTTTCGGTATCGTTGATTCACAATAAGTTCGAATCGGCAGTTTGACCGTTCTGATCAGCGATACAAATACGAATCATTATGAATTATCTGTTTTATATATCGGCTCGCCCCGATATATATTTAGCAACGTTGTTGAGCTATGGAAACGAAGGTCAGTTGACCAATTTTCTTCCTTCTATCGCATTTGCCAAAGTTGCTTCGTCTGCATACTCCAAATCGGCGCCGGCCGGAATTCCTTTCGCAATGCGAGTGACTTTGATACCGAAAGGTTTCATCAGCCGCGCAAGATACATTGCGGTCGTTTCGCCTTCAATGTTCAGATTGGTTGCCAGAATCACTTCTTCAATGGATTCGTTCAGACGGCTGATCAATTCCCTGATGTTCAGATCTTCCGGACCGATTCCTTCCATCGGAGAAATGGCACCTCCCAAAACGTGGTAGACACCTTTAAACTCTTTTGTGCGTTCAATGGCAATCACGTCTTTGGAGTCCTGTACGACACAGATGAAATTTTTATTTCTGTGCGGGCTTGTGCAGATGCTGCAAGGGTCGGCATCTGTCATATTATGGCAGACAGAACAATATTTTACCTGTTGTTTTGCCTGAATCATCGCATTTGCCAACGCATAGGCATCTTCGCTCTCCAGGCTTATAATGTGGTATGCCAGTCTTTGCGCTGTTTTTCTTCCGATGCCGGGCAGCTTGGACAACTCGGAAATCAGTTTGGAGATCGGTTCCGAATAAATAGCCAATCGTTGCTCCTTACTGCGCCGTTTACATTCCGGGCAATTTCATTCCGCCGGTTGCGGACGCCATTTTTTTATCCGTGGTTTCATTTAATTTTCTGGTTGCTTCATTGCATGCCGCAGCAAGCATATCGCTGAGTATTTCCGCTTCTTCCGGATTGAGAAGATCCGGATCGATTTCAAACGATTTAACGGTACGGTCACCTGTCATAAAACATTTCACCGCGCCGCCTCCGGCTGTTCCTTCGAATTCCATTTCCAGAATCTCGTTTTGCATTTTTGCCATATTTTCCTGCATTTTTTGTGCCTGTTTCATCAGGCTTGCCATGTTACCCTGATTTTGCTGAAATTTAGCCATGTTTCCTCCTGATATGTTAAATTAATCGAGTTCTTCTAAGTTGCCGAAAATTTCTTTTGCTTTTTCGATCGGATCTTTTTTCGGCTCTTTTCGTTTGTGTGCGTGATCTGTTAGGACAATCGCTACAGGCGCCCCCAGCTGATCGTGCAAAATAGGAGCCAATTTTGATTCTCCGCCCTTTGAGTGATAGATATCCATCATATGAACGGCAGTGCCGGTCGGATATAAATATACGGTAGCCCCGTCAAAGGCTTCCACCTTCAGTCCGCGAAAAATGTCGGCAAGAAGGATGTCACGGTCTCGGTTATGAATGAATTTTGCCGCGAATTCGATAGCAGACTGCGCTTTTGCAATGAGATCTTTGTTTGGTTGCGGGATCTCGATATCCTTCACCGCCGCCGTTTTTTCGGTCGCCTCTTTTTGTTTTGCAGATGTATTCCGAGTTGTTTCGTCTTTTTCCATCGGAATCTTTGCAGATGGCTGCGAGGATTTTACCGTGATTCCGGCAGTTTTCAGTTGCTCGATTTGTCGCTCCAACCGATCGACGCGTGCACTCAGAGAAATGCGATCCATAATTTGATTGCGATCGGACAGGGACATCAGTGCGGTTTCGAGCAGATACCGTGGATGCGGAAGATAACGGGCATCTGTCTTTGTTTTTGAAAGCACTGTAATGTAACTGACGAGCAAATCGGGGGGAATGTTTTTGCCGCATTGCTCCAGGCTCTGCATCAAAGGTCCGTTTGTTCCTAAGATCGGGGTCGGATTCGGGGTGTTGCAATAAATCATCAAGGAACGAAAATATTCGATCAGCTGATTGGTGATCTGTCCGACGTCGGTTCCTTTTGACATGATTTCGTTGAGATGATCGAATACAGCGGCGATATCTTCGTGCACCAGTGCTTCAGCCAGTCGATACACATCAGCCCCATCCGCCAGTCCGAGCGCATCCTGCACATCGCGCAGTGTGAGTACGTTTTCCTTTGCAATATTGATTGCTTTATCCGCAAAAGAAAAGGCATCGCGCATTGCACCATCGCTGTTTGCCGCGATCAGATACAGCGCATCTTCGTCGGGGGAGATTCCAAGCTCATTCAGCGCGTATTGCAGGGTTGCTACAATGATTTGTTGGGAAAGACGCGCAAAATCAAATCTCTGACAGCGGGAAAGAATGGTCGGCAGAATTTTCTGCGGCTCTGTCGTGGCGAAAATGAAAATAATGTGTTCGGGCGGTTCTTCCAATGTTTTCAGCAGTGCATTGAAGGCTTCGGTCGTCAGCATATGTACTTCGTCGATAATATATACTCTATATTTGCCCAGCGACGGAAGGTAATTCACTTTGTCCTTCAGATCGCGAATTTCATCGATTCCGCGATTGGATGCGGCATCGATTTCGATAATGTCGGACATGGCGTTCTCTTTGATTTTTGTGCAATATTCGCAGATCCCGCACGGCTCTCCGTTCTGAGGGTCAAAACAATTGACGGCACGCGCAAATATTTTTGCCGTGGAAGTTTTACCTGTGCCGCGAGAACCGGAAAACAGATAAGCATGGGATATTTTTTTGGTGATGATCTGATTTTTTATATGGCTTCAATCAATTCCGCCATGCGAGGTTCTTTTTCTGTTAATGATAAATATCCGAAAAGGGATTCAAGCGCAGTTGCGTCGGCATATTCCTTTTGTGTGGCGCTTTTGGGTACTTTCTTCGGCTTGGCATTTTTGCCGCGTTCGATGATGCGGCGCTCTTCTTCGGTCAGTACTGATTCGATCTGCTTCAGGATTGCTGCCTGTGCGGTTGCACTGACAAAGTGCTGAGCCGATTTGACAAGATGGTTGTTTTTTCGCACACCGCGCAAAAGCAAGCCTTTTCGGATTGCCATGTCGTATACGCTGTCGCCCAGATAGGCAAGTTCGCCGATATTGAGCATAGCAAGCTGTGTGGTACTCAGTGTCAGATTCGTTTCCATTTGACACCTTCCCGTGTATCTTCCAACACAATATTTTGATTTTTCAATTGATCGCGTATTTCATCGGAACGTCGAAAATCTTTATTTTTTCTTGCAAGCTGGCGTTCTTCGATCAGCATGCAGATTGCTTCATCGGGGAGTTCCTGCGTTTTTGCAAGAAGCCCGAGAATCCCTGCCGGCAGCATAAATACTTCATATGCTTGTTTTAAGGACACTTCCGATGTGGTGTCAGTAACGTTCGTATTGATTATCTTCGCCATTTCAAACAGTATGCTGACGGCATTTGCCGTATTCAAATCATCTTCCATGGCGGATTCGAACTCGTTGATCATATCATGCAGCTCACGCAGCCATATTGTTTCTTGCGCAGACGAATTGATTGCGTCAACATGCGCAAGTCGGAAAATCAGATTATTTTTTACGTTGTACAGCCGTTCAAGCGCGCTTTGCGATTGTTGCAGCGACACGTCCGAGAAGTTGAGCGGATTACGGTAATGAACGGACAGAATGAACAGACGCACGACTTCGGGATCAAAGTGTTTTAAGATATCGCGTACCATAAAGAAATTGCCGAGCGACTTCGACATTTTGACATTGTCTACATTAATGTATCCGTTGTGCATCCAATACTTGACAAAAGGTTTTCCGCTTGCGGCTTCAGACTGCGCAATTTCGTTTTCGTGATGGGGGAAAACGAGATCCTGTCCGCCGCCGTGGATGTCAATTGTTTCTCCAAGGTATTTTTTGCTCATAACCGAGCATTCGATGTGCCAGCCGGGACGTCCGCGTCCCCATGGACTTTCCCAGTAGGGTTCGCCTTCTTTGTATTTTTTCCATAATGCAAAATCAAGCGGATTTTCTTTTTCTTCGCTGATTTCGATGCGCGCGCCGGAAAGCAGATCCTCCGGTGATTGCCCGGATAGTTTTCCGTATTCGGGGAAAGCCGAAACCCGATAATAAACGTTGCCGTTAACCTCATATGCGTAGCCTTTTCCGATTAAATCGGATATCATATCGATAATGTCTGCAATATGATCACTGACTCTGGGATGGACATCTGCATCGCAAATACCGAGCGCATGTGCATCGGTAAAGTATTCCGCGATATACCTTTCCGAGAGTGCTTTACTCGTGATTCCTTCTTCCTTTGCCGTATTGATAATTTTGTCATCGACATCGGTGAAGTTCTGTATGTATTTCACCTCATAGTTTTTATACTGCAGATATCGGCGCAGCACATCAAATACGATGAACGGTCTGGCATTGCCTAGGTGAAAGTAATTATAAACGGTCGGTCCGCAGACATACATCCGCACTTGTTTTTCGTGAAGGGGAATAAATTCCTCTTTTCTATTTGTCATGGTGTTATATAGTTTCATGAGTTTCCTCCGTGTGACTGAGTAAGCAAACGCTGTAGCATTTAATACCTTCCTGGCGTCCGGTAAATCCGAGATGTTCTTCTGTTGTTGCCTTGATGCTGATTCTGCCGATGTCGGCGTGCAGAACCGAGGCGATATTCGTACGCATCGCATCAATATGAGCAGCGAGTTTTGGATGCTGCGCAACAATTGTGATATCTGCATTGGACAGAGAATATCCCTGTTCCGAAATGAGCGTTACGACTTGGCTGAGCAAAATCATGCTGTCGATGCCGCGGTATGCCTGATCGGTATCGGGGAAGTGTTTTCCGATATCTCCGAGCGCGCATGCACCGAGCAGACTGTCCATGAGTGCATGAACCAAAACATCTGCATCGGAATGACCGAGCAGCCCGCATTCATAAGGAATATGAACACCGCCCAAAATGAGAGGTCTGTTTTTGCAGAATTGATGTACATCGTAGCCGAATCCGATACGCATGAGATTCCCCTGTTTTTATTTATTTTAACATATTTTCCGTCTGATTTAAATCCTGAAGCGCCGAAACAGAAAAGGATTATTTTTTCATTAGAGCGTGGGAGTGGTTTTTAAATATGCTATAATAAAAAACGTATGGATTTGCAACTTTGGTTTTGCTATAACATTCTGAGGTAACTGAATGGAAAAGAAAAAAAGAATCAATAAAATAGGAATTGTTATTTTCGTTCTCGTTCTGATCACGACGAACGCACTGACTTTTTTTGCCACAAGATATTTGCCGGTGCTGACCGGAAAATCGATTATTATCAGTGCAGATGACAAGACGTCTGCATCGTACATCAATAAACTGTTGTATCTGAAAGAGCAGTTGATGAATAACTCCTATTACAACGATCAGTTTACGGAAGAAAATCTTTGGGACGGAGCGCTCAATGGATTGATGGCGGGAACCGGAGATAAGTATGCATATTATTTCAATGAGACCGAAACGACGGCATACAAAGAAGAATCATCGGGGTCATATGTCGGGATCGGTGTTGTTGTGGGAAACAACGACGACGGTAATATCGAAGTGACGAAGGTTTTCTCGGGATCGCCTGCGGAAGCGGCCGGGATTGAGGCCGGAGATGTCATTGTCTCGGCAGACGATAACTCATTACTTGGTGTCGCTGTCGAATACGGCGTGACATTGATTAAAGGCAAGGCCGGAACTACAGTAAAAATCGGCGTACAAAGAGGAACCGAAGCGTTGTCGTTTGACATCGTGCGTGCGACGATAACCTATACTTATGTAGATCATGAACTGCTCGATAACGGTATTGGCTATATCCACATCTATCAGTTTGCGGAAAATACAAAAGATGAATTTGATGCTGCGCTCACTGCACTGCAGGCGCAGGGTGCAAAAGGGATTATTATCGATGTGAGGCAGAATCCGGGCGGACTTGTGACGCAGGCTTTGGATATTGCCGATGAGTTACTGCCACAATGTGATATGATGTATACCGTTGATACCAACGGCAATCAGGTCATGGAATCTTCGGACGCAAATAGTTTGGGTTTGTCTGTGGTAGTACTGATTGATGAATACAGTGCGAGTGCATCTGAAATTCTTTCCGTAGCACTCAAGGTAAATGATGGTGCCGTATTTGTCGGTGAAACATCGTACGGGAAAGGGATCATTCAGACAGTAATGCCGATGATTACCGATAATACGATGTTCAAATATACGATCTATGAATATTTCGGTGCAGACGGAACGAAAGTGCAGGGGGTGGGGATAATACCGGACTATGTGGTGGAAAAAGGAGAAGCATACGATAAAATGCTTGTGGAAAATATTCCGCATGCCCAGGATGCACAACTCCAAAAAGCGCTTGAAATCATGCAGGGAAAGCTCGTGAATTAAGTGCTGTTAGCACCGTGTATTCCTCAAACTGCCAATATATTAAAAAAGATGCGAAAACTTGATATATCTTTGTAAAACAATTATAATTACCACATTACACAAGGAGGTCAGTTTATGAGCGACAACGGTCATAAGCCGAACGGATCCGCAAACAAGAAGACCGGAAAAACGATCAAAGTCGGAAAAAAGAAAATCAGAATCAGAAAAGCCATAAAAAAACCTGCTGCGCCTTCAAGGGAAGCTTCGCTTTCTTCTGCATCGGGTTCCTCTTCCGCATCCAAGATGCAGAAGAAAAAACGGCTGAAAAAAATATTAATCGGTGCACTCTGCGTGATTGCTGTTGGTTTTGCAGTGGGTGTGGGTTTTATTGTTACGTGGATGATTGATACACCGAGTATCAGTGCAGACGATTTCACTTATACCTCGGCAACAATGGTCTATGACATCAACGGGAATCCGTATCAGGAATTGCAGACTGCAGAAACGAGAATTCCTGTTTCGATCGATGAAGTGCCTGAAATGGTGCAGCTCGCTTTTGTATCAATTGAAGATCAGCGTTTTTATGCACATCACGGGGTCGATATCAGAGGTACGGTGAAGGCAGTTTTTTCGATGCTTTTCAGCGGTTCGACAGACGGACCCGGCGGAAGTACGATTACACAGCAATTGATTAAGCAGACGGTGCTGACAAGCGAAGTCTCAATTGAACGAAAAGTAAAAGAGTGGAAACTTGCTGTTGAAATTGAGAGCAAGATGACAAAAAGCGAAATATTCGAAGCATACCTGAATCAGTGCAACATGTCGATTACGTGGGGGATTGAAAGTGCCGCACAGGATTATTTCGGCGAATCTGTCGATCAACTCTCCGTGGCACAGGCAGCGGTATTGGCTTCTATTATCAATTCGCCTACCTATTACAATCCTTATGTATATGCTGAAGATGAAAACGGAAACAGATATCTGGTTACAACAACCGATGCTAACGGAAATACGGTGATTTCTTACGATCCTGATAATCTGGAGCGTGCATTGCTCGTCATTCAAAAAATGCATCAGCTTGGGCACATCAATGATCAGGAATACGAAATTGCCAAAAGTCAGCTGGAGAACAATCTGATCGGTTTGCTTTATCCGACCGATACTTCGACATATACTTACTTTACGGATGCCGTTTACACGCAGGTACTCAACGATATCATGACACAATACAATTACACGCATGATGCGGCAGAAAATCTACTGTTGAACGGCGGACTGAAGATTTATTCGACTGTCGACCCCGATGTCCAGACCGCATTGGAACAACAGGCGGCGGATGACGGCAACTTCCCTTCACAGAGTTCCGCGGCGGCGGCGGCATCTGCTGCGGTGACTGCGGCAACCGGAGAGCCAACGAATTATATTCCGCAGCTTGGCGGAGTGGTGATACAGAATAAAACAGGATATGTGGTCGGTATTATCGGCGGACGGGAAAAGACCGGCAGTCTGACGATGAACAGAGCACTGCAGAGTTTCCAAATCGGGTCAACGACAAAGCCGCTTACGGTATATGCTCCCGGTATCAACGAAGGGATCTTTACTTTAGCATCTACATTTGATAATGAACCGCTTAATTTCGGGTCGTGGAGTATCGTTAACACCCCTGCGACGTATACAGGTATGACATCGGTTCGATATGCGCTCAGTCATTCCATCAACATTGTGGCTGTTTTGGCGCAGCAAAAAGTGGGTGTTACCATTTCTGCCGATTACGGTGAACGGTTTGGATTGACGATTACAACGTCCGGTACCGCGAATGACATGAACGGAGCGGCACTCGCGCTCGGTGGTTACACATACGGACAGACACCGCTTGCGGTCGCGGATGCCTACACGACATTCCCGAACGGCGGTTATCGTATCACTCCGACATTCTATACAAAGGTGGAGGATGTAAACGGAAACGTTATTTTGGAGGCAGATCAGAAGACGGTGCAGGTGATCAAAGATTCAACGGCATTCCTGGTTACACAGGCGCTGATTGATGTTGTTCACGGCGGTACCACAACACGTTCCGTGCCCGGGCAGGTCATCGGCGGTAAAACAGGAACAACCGACAGCAATGCATGTACGTGGTTTACCGGATTTACTTCTGAATATACAGGATCGTTCTGGTGGGGATATGATGAAAATCATGTCAGCGTAAACGGAACGACATATGATTTATATATCGGCATGGGCGGCGGCGGAACCGACAGCCCTGCACAATATTGGGAAAAAGTATTCAGGCAGTTTTATGCATCAAAAAACCTGCCGAATGCGACTTTGCAATCGGCACCCAGCACTGTGTTCTCTGCGGCCGTGGACAGTGTATCCGGCTTGGCTCCGACGGAGCTGACTGCACAGGATCCAAGAGGTTCTGCGGTGGTCAGTGAATATTTTGCCGACGGCACGTATCCCACCGCCAGCGACAATATGCATGTGCTTGTTAC
>CAYUFL010000002.1:0-55017 GCA_964444065.1 uncultured Lachnospiraceae bacterium | reverse complement strand
AACCGGATTGATTGCAAACCAATACTGCACGGATACGACTACGAAGGTCATGATTGCGAAAGACACGGCGACTTTGTGGAATGGCGCTACATTGAGAAATGCGGGTTTCGTTCCGGCATCGGAAGCAGGCTTCATTGCACCCACCCAGACTTGTACGGTGCATACTGCGGAAACAGCGCTGTCGGCTATTACGGGATTTGAGTTCAGTACAGAATATGACACGAATGCCATTGTTTCATCTCTTTCGTTGATAAAGGGATCGACCGATATGCTCTATCTGAAGACGGTCGCGCCAAGCGGAACCAAGAATCTGACGACCGAGACTCCGACTTATACCTCAAGCGACCCGTTGGTAGCGACGGTCACGCAGAGCAGTAACGGAATTTTGGTCACGGCTGTCAACCCGGGTACAGCGACAATAACGGCAACTTATACCTACAGTACTGCAAAGACGCTTTCCAGAACGATTGAAATAACCGTTACCGATTGAGATGATTGATGGCGTAAGCAATCGGGATCGAGAATTTACAGAATGGGCTTTTATGTTTGATTTGACGGCGTTAAAACCGTCTTGACGAAAAAGAAGCATGCCCGAAGGCATGCTTCTTTTGACACCAAAAAGAAGATCATCTGAGTATTTTGACACAATATTAAAACGAGTGCAAAGGGTGAAGAATGGACAAGAAAACATTTAAAAAAATCATGTATTTAATTGCGGCGACAGCGGTTTTTGCTGTCATTGTCGTAAAAATTGATCCGGTAGCCACATTCTTATCAAATTTGCTCAAGACGATGTCGCCTCTTTTTGTCGGAATTGCAATTGCTTTTATTTTAAACAAACCGTATTGCTTGATCCGCAAACTTTATCTGAAGAAGGTGCAAAAAAAGAGAACTTATGCTTTGATGAGCGGACTTGCGGTAGCGAGCGTTTATCTCATTTTCCTGGGTATCATAACAGGCATTGTGGCATTTATCATTCCGCAGTTGGTGGAAAGTGTTTCGATGCTGGTATCGAATATGGATAATTACACGGCTTCGCTCAGTGCATTGATTGGGAAAGTAACTGTTTTCTTGCAGCTGCAACAGATTGATCTTTCAAGCATTGAGTCCTATATACAGAATTTTCTCTCGGGAGTCGGGGACTTTCTGACTGTTTTGATGCCTCAGATTTACAGTTTTACCGCAGGCGTATTCTCCTCGTTATTCAATACTGTGTTGGGGCTGATCATTTCCGTCTACCTGCTGTCTTCGAAAGAGAAAATATTGGAACGTGTTAAAAAAACGGTCTACGCGTATCTTCCGACACAGAAGGCTGATCGCCTTACCGAAATCGGGCATCTGACTTCCGATACATTTTCGCGTTTTGTAAACGGTCAGCTGACCGAAGCGCTGATCCTGGGCGTGCTGTGCTTTGTGGGAATGGCGATTTTGGGATTCGAATATCCTTTATTTATCAGCACGATCATTGCGGTTACCTCTATTATACCGATGATCGGTCCCGTCATCGGAAGTATTCCGGCGGTATTCATTCTTCTGCTTGTTGATCCGATGATGGCCGTGTGGTTTGTCGTTTATATCGTGGTGCTTCAGCAGATTGAAAGCAATACCTTCTACCCCAAGATCGTCGGCGACTCCGTAGGACTTCCTGCAGTGTTGGTGATTCTTGCTGTAATTATCGGCGGCGGAATCGGCGGAATTCTCGGTATGTTGATCGGAGTACCTTTGGCTTCCGTGCTTTATCGGCTGCTGAAAGAAGACACGGAGAAGAAGCTGGCGCTGAAAAAAAGTCCGGAGTAAAGATTAAGGGATAATGATTGACAGAAAAAGTCATACGTGATATACTAAATTGCTAAAAGTATCCGCACACGAAAGGTTTTGAAGCAGGAATGCACCTTATGTGGCGAGATTGGTAAGTGGAGGTAAAATTTATATGTACGCAGTCATTAAGACCGGCGGGAAACAGTACCGCGTTCAGAAGGGTGATATTATCAATGTTGAAAAAATCACACTTCCGAAAGCAAATCAAAAAACAGTAAAATTCGATGAGGTGTTGTTGCTCAATGACGACAAGACTACAACAATCGGAACACCTACAGTAAAAAACGCACAGGTGGAAGCGAAGATCCTATCGGACGGAAAACTCGAAAAAGTCGTTATTTACAAGTATAAATCCAAAAAGGATTACAGAAGAAAACAAGGTCACCGTCAACCGTTCATGCAGCTGGAAATCACTAAAGTCGGCATGAAAGCCGCAGCAAAGAAAAAGGTTGATGCGGAAGAAGCGGCTGAAGAAACTAAGGAAGCGTAAGTTTCGAGGTTATCATGATTAAGGCGGAATTCCAAAAAATACCCGGGACGCAGCAGATTGTCTCCGTTCGATTGATCGGGCATGCGGGACAAAATGATACAGGTCATGATATGATTTGTGCAGCAGCATCCGCATTGTTTATTGCTGTGTGCAACGGGTTAGAGGAATATGTCGGCATTATGCCGGATATTCATCTCCAAAGCGGGGATTCCGAGTTAAAAATGAAAACCGAAGATGATATAAACAACATACAAGTTCAGACACTGCTGCACACATTTTTAATCGCGATGCGCGGAATGCAGCAGGAACATCCGGAATATATTTCGGTTACGGAGGAAAAGAAATGATTAAATTTACATTTGATAATTTACAGCTTTTCGCACATAAAAAAGGGGTCGGTAGTTCTAAGAACGGACGCGACAGCCAATCCAAACGCCTCGGCGTAAAACGTGCGGACGGACAGTTCGTGTTGGCAGGTAACATTCTTGTCAGACAGCGCGGAACAAAAATTCATCCCGGCGTAAACGTCGGCATCGGCAGTGATGATACGCTGTTTGCAAAGGCAGACGGAGTCGTTCGTTTTGAACGTCTGGGAAAAGACAAAAAACAAGTCAGCATCAGACCGAAAGCTGAATAATAATTTACATTCAAACAAAAGACTTTCCGATCGGAAAGTCTTTTTTAATTGAATTGATTGAACTGTATTTGCTTTTTTAAAGATACTTAATCCAACAATCCTTTCATGATTAAATAGCCTTCGCGTGAACCGTTGGAAAAGATTTCGTACGATTGTATGGAGAAGTACTTGCCGATTGTCCGCAGTACTTCAATTCCGGGCAAAGTGGTGTACTCTCTTCCGGAGGCATGTTCCTGAAGAAAAGGCAGCAGGTCTTTCCCTTTTGCAAGGAGCAGTTCCTTTGCTTTTTGCATCAGCGCGAACGGGATAACGCAAGTTTGCATATCGACCAGTTTTAGTGCTCGCATTACGCTCAGCAGTGTAGTTGCCGTCCCGCCCATGATCATAAGCTTCGGATGGTTTTTCTTCGTCAACTGACTCGTCTGCGTTAAAATCTCGGTAATATGCCGGTTGATTTTCGCAAATTCCGCTTCAGTTGGGAAATCTGCTGATACAATCAGATTTTTGGTTCTCAGAATTCCGATCGGGAGACTGACGCTTTCCAATACTGTGTTTTCGTCGAATGTAAAAATCTGTCCGCTGCCGCCGCCGAGATCCAGCCCAATGCCCTCCGACGCCTTTGTATAATAGCGGAGGCTGTAATAATCGCATTGTGCTTCCTGATCCTCGCTTAAAATATCAATGCTCAGTGCTGTTTCTGCCATCACACGTTCCCTGATCTGCTGATTGTTCTCTGCGTCGCGTACCGCAGATGTCGCATAGGCAAAAAGGGCATCGCAATGCTGCTCTTTGAGAAATTCTTTCAGTTGAATAACCGCATCGACTAGGATATCAATTCCTTCCTCGCTCATAATACCATTTTGGTTATGTGTCATCAGATAGGCGAAAATTTCTTTTTTCGAGAGGTAAGTGATGATATTGTTTTCAATGTTGTAGCAGAATGCTTTGGTTGTATTCGATCCGATATCGATAATCCCTGCTATCATATACTTCTCCGTTATTTTATTTCCAGAGTTCGTAAGCTGTTGTGGACACCGCGCTGGCGCCTGCCGCAATGGCTTCCTCAACTTCATTTTGTGATGTAATCAGCCCTCCGGAAATAATCGGCACAGAAAAATCCGCTTTTGCACGGCTGATAATTTTCGGCATAAGCCCCGGAAGAATTTCCACACCGGCAGGTCGCAACAAAGAAATCAGATGGACACTGGATTCGTAAGATGCTGAATCCAACATGAATACTCTGAGGATAGCCGGGCATCCGAGACTTGCCGCACGCTGAGCGATATTCTTTTTGGTCGTGATAATACCGTCAGGGTCAGCTTCTCGGATTAAGTATTCGATACCTGCGGCATCGTTTCCGATGCCGTCAATAAGATCGGAATGAATAAAGCAGTATTTCCCGGAATTTTTGATGTGATTGATTTTTTCGGTAAAATCAAAGATGGAGCTTTTTAGTAAAAAAACGACAGATACATTGGATGCGAGCGCTTTATTGAGCTCGTCTTCACTGCGTACGGCAGCGATCACTTGTTGTTTAGCCAGCATTGTCGATAGATTATTCATGTGATTCAATCCTCTTCCTATTGTATGTATTATATCATAATCAAAGAAAGACGTCATGAGTATAAAAAAACAGAAACCGATATCGATTTCTGTTTTAGGCTGTTGAAAAACCCGAATCGCAAAACATATTGCAGTGCTTCGTGCAACCTTCGGTTATATTCATGAATCTGAAGAATAATCAAGCATAGCTTGAACATGAAGGTCATGTGCGTCACTCACCTGAATATGAATTCGCCTTGTTTTCGGCTTTCTTATTCATCCTGCATTCTCTTTTTGGTTTACGCGTCTGCTTTCCACAAACCGTGGAGGTTGCAATATTCATAAGCGGCGACGATTTCATCGTCGATCAGCGTAAATGTTGCTTTTGGTTCCATTCCCGGTTCGAGCGCTTTTCTTTGTCCGCCGTTTTTCGTTTCGATGTAGATCCATTGAATGTAATGTTCCGGAAGCATCGGATGAGGCACGCTTCCCACTTCAACCGTTACTTTGTTACCGTCTTTTTTTATGATCGGCACATGTTTTTCGGTTGCGCCGTCGCTTGTATTTGCTTTGAGTTCGGTCATTTTATCTCCGCAGCAAATCATATTGATGCCGGAAGAATGGATCATGCCGACTAAATTTCCGCAGTGTTCGCATTTAAAGAATTTTGTTTTTTCCATTTTTGACTCCTTTTCTTATTGATCTTTTTTGAGACTTAAGAACCAATCCAGACAAGTGATATCGTCCGGCGGATTCGTCATACGATCATTTGCAGCCTGGCACGTAGACGGAGCGGCAACAATGACATCATCGCCGGGTCTCCAGTTCGCGGGTGTTGCAACCTTTGCGCTGTCAACTTTTTGCAGTGCCAGAACGATTCGTTTGATTTCGTCCATATTTCTGCCGACTTCTTTCGGATAATACAGGATGACACGGATGATCCCGTTCGGGTCGATTACAAACACCGCACGAACTGCCTGCGTCGTTGATACGTTCGGTTGAATCATACCGTATTTATTTGCAACCGTCATTTTGATGTCATCAATGAGAGGAAATTTGACCTCGATATTTTTCATTCCTTTATAATCGAGTTCTTTGATTTTTCTCAGCCAGGCAATATGCGAATACAAGGAATCGACCGACAGTCCGACCAACTCGGTATTCACGGCTTTAAATTCGTCTGCCATCGACGTAAATGTCATGAACTCTGTTGTGCAAACCGGAGTGAAATCAGCGGGATGGGAGAAAAAAACGACCCATTTCCCTTTGTAATCATCGGGGAAATTGATTTTCCCTTGCGTGGTGCTTGCCTCGAAAGGCGGTGCCGGATCGCCGATGAGCGGCATTGGTGTTTTTTCTGTTTCTTCCATAATAGCCTCCTGCCAGGACGTGATATAAAAAGAGAGAAACGCAGAGCGTTTCTCAAGCTTTTTTTCTTATTGAAGCATGCTCAAGATAGCCTGCTTGCTTCTGGCTCCTACAGAGGTGGAAGCAACTTTTCCGTTTTTCATCACGATCAAAGTCGGAATGCTCATGACTCCGAATTTGGCAGCAAGTTCCGGTTGCTCGTCCACATTGATTTTGCCGACCTTGTATGTGCCGTCTGACTCCTGCGCTATTTCGTCAACTACAGGGGAAACCATTCTGCATGGTCCGCACCAAGGTGCCCAAAAATCGATCAAGACCGGTTTTTCCGAGTTTAATACTTCTGCATCGAAATTATTCTTTGTTAATGTGATAACTGACATAGCTGATTCTCCTTATTATAAATTTTTTCTTGTGTCAATTTCTTTTTATGATGCAATTATAATAGCAAAGGTGGAGGAAATCAGTGATAATATCACAATCGAGCGTTTTATCTTGAATAAAACCCGCTCAAATGCTATATTTATATTAAATTCATTATAGCACTAATTTTTTGCAAACAAAAGTATATCCCAAAAAATACCATGAAATAGGTATGCTTGGCATTCCGCGGAGAATCATTGTGAGAATCGGTTATGCCTGTCTGACGCTCGGCAACCCTGATATAAGGTACCGAAAGATTCGTTTGCAGCTGGCTGACGTGACCCGCTTACGCGAGGTCTGCCTGCATAATCTGAATATGCTTGAGCGCGCTGTGCAATATAATATAAAAAATGACATCGGGCTCTTTCGCATGACATCCGATTTGATTCCTTTTGCTTCAGCGATGGATTATCCATTTTCCTGGCAGGAGGAATATCGCGAACGATTTAAAACAATCGGTGATATGATCAAACAAAGCGGCATGCGCGTATCCATGCATCCCGGTCAATATACAGTATTGAATTCGCCGACGCGTGATGTTGTTACGCGTGCTGTTGCGGATCTCAGCTATCACTGCGATGTGTTGGATTTGCTCGGCTGCGATGCATCCTGCAAAATTATATTGCACGTCGGAGGGGTTTACGGAAACAAAGGCGAAGCGGTGCATCGATTTATTCGGAATTTTGAAACGCTTCCGATGCGTATCCGAAACAGAATCGCAATCGAAAACGATCAGCGCTGTTTTACTGCCGAAGAAGTGCTGGGCTTGGCAAAACCCTTAAAGATAGCGGCGGTGTTTGACAATCTGCATCATGAGATCAATCCTTCCGAAACGCATCGTTCTGATGCGAAGTGGATCGCAATGTTTGCAGAAACATGGAAAAAATCAGACGGAAAGCAGAAAATCCATTATGCGCAGCAGGCGGAAGGGAAACGTGTCGGAGCCCATTCCGATACCATAGCGATTTCGTCATTTGTGGCGTATTGCGATTCTTTGAATGATCACGACATTGACATCATGTTGGAAGTAAAAGACAAAGACCTGTCTGCTATTAAATGCATGCACTGCATGAGCACAAAACCCTCGGTACAGTTATTGGAACAGGACTGGGCAAAATATAAATACAATGTACTGGAACACAGCCCGAACAATTATCGGTTGATACGACGCCTGCTCCGAGATAAAAATAAATATCCCGCACCGGAATTGTTTGCGCTGATTGAAGAGGCAATGAAAAGCGAGATCAAGATCGGAAATGCGGTAAATGCTGCAGAGCATGTTTGGGGGTATTATAAAAGAGATGCAACGATTGCGCAAACCGAGCAATTTCTTGCTCTAATCGGAGCAGTGCAACGAGGCGAAAAAAAGACGGCACAAATCAAGAAATATCTGCATCGCATGCAAGAACAGTACCACAATCATTATCTGTCCGAATCCTATTATTTTATTTTGTGAAACGGAAAAGGAGAAAAAGAAATGAAAGAAAAAGTCAATTCTATCAAATTGCTTCGCATATTGAACCTATTGTTTTTTCTCGGGATGATTACCGTGAACGCATTGGCGAATATTTTGCCGATCAACGGCATGAATACGGGAGAGATTTCTGATTTCTATCCGAATTTGTTCACGCCGACAGCTTTGACATTTTCTGTTTGGGGAGTGATCTATCTGCTTCTGGCTGTGTTTATACTGTTTCAATTCGGGCTTTTCGGCGGAAAAGAAAGTGAAACGTTGATTGCAAAGAAGATTGGGGTGTGGTTTATCATTTCCTGTGCAGCGAATTTGTGTTGGATTCTGGCATGGCACAATCTGAAAATTGTACTGTCTGTAGGTTTGATGGTGGTCTTGCTGTTTTCACTGATTGTTATCGTCACAAAACTGGGGCGTTCAGAAAACAAAAAAGAACGGTTCTTCATCCGTCTTCCATTCTTTGTCTATTTCGGCTGGATCACTGTTGCCACGATTGCAAATGTAACCGCATTGTTTGTCTCGCTGGGATGGAGCGGATTCGGGCTGACAGAAGCCGACTGGACTGTCATGATGCTTGTGATTGGAACGCTGATCGCCTCCGGAGTCATATTACGCTTTAAAACGGTTTCTTACGGTCTTGTTATCATATGGGCATATACAGGTATTTTGATTAAGCATCTGTCACAGAACGGGTTCAATGGCACCTATCCGCATATCGTAATTGCGGCGGCGATATGTATTGCCATAATTATAATAGACGGTTGCTATATTACATTCCGGAAGAGAAGGAAGATCGACTGAATTTTTATCCTGCCGATCGGAGGATTCTTTCCGACTCCGGTCGGTTGCTTTTTTTTATGTGTCAGCCTATAATAATAGTATCGAATGAAACTTGCCCGCAAAACGGGCATTCTTAAATAGGAGTGTTGCATGAAATTTTTCCTTGCGTTGTGGATCGCAAAACTGGCAGAATTTGCGATAAAACTGATTGATCCATCCCGAGGAACCGATTTCCCGGGGAAAGCAGCCTATCTGCTTGATAAAAATTTTATCCGTGGATTTCGTAAACTGGATACCGATCGTGTTATTTTCATCACAGGAACAAACGGGAAATCAACGACAACAAATCTGCTTTATCATACGTTAAAAAGTGCCGGAAAAACAGTGATTGCAAACCTGACGGGTTCCAATATGCTCAACGGAGCGGCATCCTGTCTGATTGCAGGTTCGGACTGGAAAGGCAGGATCAAGGCGGATTTTATTCTGATTGAAGTGGATGAACGTTCATTTCCATATATCATCAAACAATTGCCAGGGAAATATATGCTGATTACGAATATTATGCAGGACCAGGTACATCGCAACGGGGATCCTGATTTTATTTATCAACTGCTTCGAAAGAACATCAATCCGAATATGACGCTTTTTCTCAACAATGACGAGCCGAGAAGCAAATCGTATGAAACGCTGGCTTCCGAAGTTTATTATTTCGGAGTGGCGAAAAATTCACAGTCTTATCAAAAAGACGGGACGTATGACGTGACCATGCCCTGTCCGCATTGTTTTTCCAAAATTGAGTTTGCATATATGAACAGTGCGAACATCGGACAGTTTTACTGTGAGTATTGCGGATTTCGTTCTTCAGAAACCGCACTGACACAGGCGGAAGAAATTGATTTTATAAATAAATCGTTTGTGATTCGAGGAATAAAGCATCCGATGCCTTATGATGTACCGATTATGCTGTATAACTATACGGCGGTAAGTGCAGTGGCAAACTGCTTCGGTATTTCCGATGAAGCGGTCAGTGAATCGTACGACGATTTTGTGAATCTGGAAGGCAGAATGGATGTGCTGCAATACAAAGGCAGGCGGATTCACTATTTGCGCATGAAGCAAGGCAATCCGGAAACGATACAGATGGCGGTGGATGCAATCGCTCTGGATAAAAATCCAAAGGCTGTGGCGCTCGGTATGTGTATTATTCCCGAGCGGAGACCCCAGTGGGTGCCGCACTATACGAACACGTATTACGCTTATGAGGCAAACTTCAAACCGATTAAAAGCGACAGTGTAAAAATGATGGTTTTCTCTGATTATATCGCTTACGATCAACTCAACCGACTTTCTTACGACGGATTTGATACAGGAACGGTAAATGTGCTCGAGAGCGAAGACCCGAAAACGGTTCTCGATGTGTTGTGTGATATGGGCGAAGAAACACTGTATCTGATCGCACCTGTGCGGAACATTAAATTGTTTAAAGCGTATTTAAAAAAAGCGAAAGGGGTCGGCAATGCAACAGAATAAAATTCGATTCACCTATTTATTCCCTGACAGTTTCAACCTGCACGGAGATCGCGGAAACGTGATGGCGTTTGAACGTGTGACGCAGTGTATGAATGCGGCATTTGAATATCGAAAAATCGATTCGTTTGAAGATGAGCTGAATTTCGACGATACTGATATTTTGTTTGTTTCGCCGGGGGAGCTTCGCACCTGCGAGGGTATTGCAAAACTGCTGTTGCCGAAAAGAGAGCAGTTTGTACGTTATCTGGAGCGGGGCGGCACAATGATTGTCATCGGAACGAGCATCGCATTGTTTGCGAAAGAAACAGTGCGCATGGACGGTGGGAGATTTGAAGGGCTTCACCTGGTAGATGCGAGCTGCACCGAACGCAAAATTACCTATTCGAACGATGAGGTATATATCTGTGAACGGCTTGGCGAACCAATGCAAATCGTCGGCGGACAGATTCAAATGATCGATGTCTCACGAAACGGAGAAGAAGCACTGGGCAGAGTGTCCTACGGATACGGCAATTGCCATGCGGCGGATGAGGGGATTGTGAAAGACCGATTTGTATTTACAAACACTTTGGGGCCGGTATTCATAAAGAACCCCTGGTTTGCAGCTCAAATTATCGGAAATATCCTCGTTCAGACCGAAAATAATATCGAATATCGGATGCCGGACTTTTCTTTGGAACACAAATCAAACGAACGAATTATCGAATTCATCAATGTTAAAAAAGAAAAATATGATAAAACCAGATTGGAAAAGTAAGGCGTAGCAAGATTGCGTTTATAATTGTTGCTGTATGCAGGGTATGGATAATTGGAAAAAGGTTAAAATCCCTGTTTTTCATTGTAATATTCTGTCAAATATGATAGAATATTCAGTGATGAAATTATATACTATTACGAAACGAATTATTGCATCATTTTTGATTGCATCCCTCGTTTTTTCTTTTCTCTTCTTCGCGCATCAAAGCGTCTATGCCAGCAATTTTGCTGATGAAAATTTGGATATTACATTTCAATTTCCTGAGAATGCGACGATAATTCCAGTAAAAAACCAGAAGAATTTCAAGAGTTTTACGACTACTGATGCATCAGCGATCAATATTTATACCTCAGATTTATATTATGAGGTGACAAACAACGGTGATGAAAAACTGGTGAAAAAATATCCTGAAGATAGTGTGTGGATCGGTTGCGGATTATTTGAAGATACATGGAACAATCAGGATTACGTCTACAATTATCTTTTTAATGCGCTAAACAAAAGCTCAACCCAATATGCTGCAAACTTGGAACGAATCGAGTTGCAGGGATTGACGTATTATAAGTTTTCGTATTACGAAGAACTGGGTAATGCCGAAAAACCCGGCGGAGTAATTTATTTGACGCTCTACCGCGCAAAACTGTATGAGGTTGATTTCAATAATGCATCAATGTTCTCTTCAGCGGCTAATTACGGAAACTACTTTGAGAGCACCGTACAGATGAACGGCATTGATCAATACAAATTTCCGGTTTTTAAGGATTTTGAAAGTTATTATATCGGAGGAAGTGCATCGGCTTTATTGGTATTGGCCGCGATTGCATTCATCATCATAAAGAGAAAAAAGAAGAGAATCTAAAGAGGGAAATAGGGTGAAAAATCATAGCAGAATATCAGATAGAATTCTGAAATCCGGTGTTGCGGTTGCAATTTCGGGTCTTGTTTTGTTTTGCGCCGTTTCTGTTCAGGCTGCGGATAAAATCGAAAAATACGATTACGATTTGAAGTACTCCATACAGGTGCCGGTCAAGTATCAGAGTAACATTGTCAGTCTGAGTGCGGGCAGGCTGAATATTCAGTTCAGTGATACGGTATATTTTGCGCTTACTTCTGTTGATTATTACGATCAACTGAGCAACGAAGAAGTTGGCGATTACAATCAGAAAGATTTTACACTGGACAAAGATGCGCTGAACGATACATATAATAACGAAGAATATATGACACAATATTTTCAGAACAAACTGAACACAATCGTCGGCAAAGAGCGAATTGAACAGACTGTGAAAGAGACCGTCAACGGCAGTGACTTTTGGGTTTGCAGTTATGTTGTTTATACGGAAAGTGTCGATCCCACAACGCTGCAAGCGGTGCAAACCGATGTCGGCGAAGGAAAAATGTATTTCAATATGACGAACGGCATCAGTTATTTTATTACGATCAACAGCAGTGCCGCTCCGCTCAGTGCGACACCTGATGCATTAAATGCGATGCAAACTTTTCAAATCGGAAAGAAAACCAATCCTGCGGTGTATGTGGTTTGGACCGTTGTTGCTGCGGCAATATTGGCTTTTCTGTATTTTTTGAACAGGCAATTTCGGTTTTTCGATGTCGAAGTCGAGGATGAAGACGGTAATACGACGTCTTTAACCGGCATACGCATTTGGGATGATGAAGATGACTGGGAAGCGGCTGCGACCGTTGCATTGCCGAACATCAGTGAAATACGTGATCGGTGCGATGCGGATTATCATAAAGCGGTCAAGGAAGATACTTACGCCGACGGACAGATTACGCAGGTAGTACCGCTGGATGACGAAGCTGAAAAAGCGGAAAGACAAGAATTGCTTCATAAGCTGGATGAGATGATGCAGCGTTTTTCTGCAGATAAAAACGATTGATTTCAAGTGGATTCCAAGATAGATTCAATCAACAGAACCAGTTCATTTATGATAGACGAATACCGCATTTCAGGTGCGGTATTTTATTTGGAATCAAAAAAACGATCCGTTTATTTTGCGGATTCTGATTTGTAGTATAATAGAATCATGATTTGGAATAAGGAAGCGCACTATGAATGAAACGCTGAAAAGAAAAATTGAGAATTTGCCTGAAAAACCCGGTGTTTATCTGATGCAGGATAAGGATGATACCATTATTTACGTCGGTAAGGCAAAAATACTGAAAAACCGGGTGCGGCAGTATTTCCAGTCGCAGTCCAATCATACAATCAAAGTCCGAAAAATGGTCGAGCATGTCGATGATTTGGATTATATCATTACGGACAGCGAAGTGGAAGCGCTGATGCTGGAGTGCAATCTCATCAAGCAGTACAGGCCTTATTACAATATTCTGATGAAAGACGACAAAAGCTATCCTTACATCAAGCTGACGGTATCGGACGCTTATCCGAAACTGGAACTGACTCGTAAACGGAAACTGGACGGTGCCAAATACTTCGGTCCATATGTCAATTCTTATGCTGCAAGAAAGACGTTGGAGGCAATGAAGCTGTTTTATCCGCTGAAGCTTTGCAATAAGAATGTTGCGTATGGAACAACAACCGGGAGGGTCTGTCTGAACTATCATATCGGTCAGTGTGCCGGGGTATGCAGGGGGGATGTGGATCCCGATTTGTATCGGTCTTATGTCGAAGAAGCGGAGAGTATCCTGAAAAATAAACCGGATATCCTGATCAAAAAACTGACACAAAAAATGCAAGAAGAAGCCGAGTTGCTGCATTTTGAGTCGGCAGGCGTACTCAAAGAGTATATTGTCGCAGTGCAACAGCTGAATCAGGAACAGAAAATCAGTGCAGCTTCAATGGATGAGCGGGATATTATCGCAATGGCTTTCGAATCGATGACCGCTTGTGTCCAGCTGTTTTTCATTCGCGGAGGAAAGATTGTCCGCACCGAAACGAAATATATGCGAGCAGAGAGCGAAGAACCGGCAGACATCCTTGCGTCGTTCATGACTCAGTATTATACGATGGGATCTTATATTCCCCGGGAAATTATTGTGCCGTTTGAGCCTGCCGAATCAGAACTGATCGGACAGATGCTTACGGAGCTTAAAGGAACGAAATCGGAATTGCATGTACCGCAAAAAGGTGATAAAAAAAGGCTGCTCGAACTGGCGCAAAAAAATGCGCAAATGAATATCGACATCCAAAAAACGAAAGAAGAGCGCCGAAAGACGGAAAAAATGGCTGCGCTGGAGGAAGTGGGAGCGCTTGTGAAAAGCGATGTGCCTGTATTTCGCATCGAAGCGTACGATATTTCGAATATTGCGGGTACGGACAATGTCGGCGTCATGGTTGTGTTTGAACAGGCGACGAAACTGGCTTCGGCTATGCGAAAATTTAAAATCAAAACGATTGAAGGACAGAACGATATCGGTTCTATGACTGAAGTTGTATTGCGGCGTTTGCAGCGGGCGAAAGAAGAAATCGAATCGCAAACCGATGCGCCGAGATTTTTGCCTCTTCCGGAAGTGATTTTTGTGGACGGGGGCTTGACGCATGTGCACGCGATCTCACAAGCGGTCGCCAGGTTCAATTATCCGATTCGTGTCGCAGGTCTCGTGAAAGATACAAAACATCATCTGCGCGGCATCATAACAGACGACGGGATGGAAACGGAGATATCGTCTGTCAAACAAGCGGCACGCTTGCTTAACGATATCAGTGAGGAAGTGCATCGCGCGGCAATCGGATATCATCAGGCTTCGCGAAGCAAAACGATGCTGAGGACAGAGTTGGAATTAATCGACGGAATCGGAAAGACGCGTGCCGTTGCCCTGCTGAAACAGTTTGGTTCGCTGAAAAGAATCAAAGAAGCAGATACGGAGCAGTTAAAACAGGTAAAGGGGATGAATGAAGCTGCCGCTAAGCGGGTATTTGAGCATTATCGGAGCGAAGAGAACGGTTGATATTCCTTTACAGGTCTACATCTAGTATAATAAAAATATGAGTAAAGCAATGCGGGTCTCCGTATTGTCGGATAAGGAGCATGCAAATGAAAGTAATACTGTTAAAAGATGTCACAAACGTCGGAAAGCAGCAGCAGGTTATCGAAGTCAAATCCGGATATGCAAACAATTATCTGTTTGCAAAGGGGCTGGCAGTTGTTGCAAACGAAGAAAATATGAAAATTCTTTCTGATCAGATTGCTGCGCAGAAAGCACTGGAAGCGCAGATCAAGGCAGAAGCGGTTGAAGTGAAAAACAAGATTCTGGATCAATCGATTACCCTTCGGGCAAAGTCCGGTCCGGACGGAAAACTGTACGGTGCCGTGACGTCGAAAGACATCGCAGAAGCAGTACACCAATCGGTCGGGATCGAGATCGACAAGCGTAAAATTCAGACCGATGCGATTAAAACGACCGGAACGTATTCCGTGAAAATCAAATTGCATCCCGAAGTGGATACAACAATCAGTGTAACGGTTGAAAACGAATAAAACATGCGGAGAATAAAATGAGCAGTATTTTTGCCAAAACGCCTCCATATAGTGAGGATGCGGAGAAATCGGTACTCGGTTCCATGATGCTGGACAAAAATGCAGTGATTGCCGCGCTGGATTTTCTCAGGGAAGATGATTTTTACATCGATCAGAACAAATGGATTTTCACCGCAATTGCTCAACTGAGCCGGGACGGATACGCGGTTGATCCGGTGACGATTCTTGATCGGCTGAGAAGCAACGGCATTCACGATAAAATCAGTCCGACTTATCTGGCGGAGCTGACGGATATTGTTCCTTCTGCCCGTAATATTGAGCAGTATTGCCGTATTGTCAGTGAAAAAGCAACCTTGCGCGAAATGATCCAGTCATTTGGGGATCTGATCGCAAAATGCTTTGAAAACAAGGAACCGGTCGCTCAGATTATCGAAGAAGCAGAACGATTTGTTTACAATCTGTCGGTGAATAAGACCCGAAGCGAATTTATCTCTCTGAAAGAAGCGATGAAGCCTGCGCTCATTAAAATCGGAGAGTTGTATCAGCAGAACAATAATATGACCGGTGTGCCGACGGGATACAAAGAGTTAGACCTCATCACAAGCGGATTGCAGCCGTCGGATATGGTGCTGATTGCAGCAAGACCGAGCATGGGGAAAACCGCGCTCGGGCTTAATATTGCACAGAATGCTTCTTTCCGCGGAAAGAAAACAGTTGCTTTTTTCAGTCTGGAAATGTCATGCGAGCAACTGATTATGCGTATTATCTCAGGTGAAACCGAAGTCAACAGCAAAAAAATAAAGCTGGGTACGCAGAGCGACGGTGAATGGAAAAAAATTACGGTCTTGAACAGTGCGGTGCAGGAATCGGATGTGCGGCTCTTTATTGATGATACCTCGGGGATTTCCGTTGGCGAGGTACGTTCCAAACTGCGAAAACTCAAAGCGACGCAGGGCTTGGATATGGTGGTTATCGATTATCTGCAGCTGATGAGCACAACGCAGCGTACCGAGAACCGTCAGCAGGAGATATCGGTTATTTCGAGAGAACTCAAAGCTTTGGCAAAAGAACTGAGCTGCCCGGTGGTTGCCCTTTCTCAGCTTTCCAGAAGCCCGGAAAGCAGGGGAGACAGACGCCCGATTCTTTCCGATTTGCGTGAATCTGGTGCAATCGAGCAGGATGCGGACGTGGTCATTCTGCTGTATAGAGACAGTTATTATAACAAAGATGCAGAAAACGATCTGACGGAACTGATTATCGCCAAACATCGTAACGGCGAAACCGGGACAGTGAAGCTTTCATTTCTGAAAGAGTACACAAAATTTGTTAACGCAGATCCGGTTATTTACCAAGAAAACCATGAATCCTAAATAAGAAGAAAGCGGTATCCTATGCCAGAATATAAAAAGAATTACGAGAAAAAACAATCCGGGACGAGAAAACCATCTACGGACGGAAAAAAATACCCTGCTAAGGGAAAAGAAATATCCTCGGAAGGCAGAAAATACCCTGCTAAGGGAAAAGAAATATCCTCGGAAGGCAGAAAATACCCTTCAAAGGGAAAAGAAGTATCATCTGAGGGCAGAAAATATCCTTCGAAAGGCAAAGAATTATCTGCAGAAGGCAGAAAATATGCTCCGAAAGGGAGAGAATCGTCTTCGGAAGGCAGAAGATATCCTGCGAAAGACAGCCGATTTGTATCGGAGAACAAAAGATACCCTTCGGAAAACAGAGAATCTGCTTACGAGACAGGGAAATCATTTGAAGAAAGCAATGCGGATTACGCAAAGGTGATTGGCAGAAATCCCGTTAAGGAAGCGCTGCGCAATGATCGAAACATCAATAAGTTGTATGTGGCACAAGGGGAAACGGATCACACAATAGCAACCATTATTAACATGGCGAAAGACCGTAATATTTTCGTGCAAATGACTGATAAACGAAAACTGGATTTCATGACAGAAGGCGGAAGGCATCAGGGTGTTGTTGCGCTGTGTTCGCCGATTGTGTTCTGTGATGTGGAAGAACTGCTTGATGTCGCAGCGAAAAGCGGAGAGAAACCATTTTTTGTGATGCTTGACGAAATTACCGATCCGCACAATGCAGGCGCAATTATTCGAAGTGCTTATTGCGCGGGTGCGCACGGCGTCATCATATCCAAACGAAGAAGTGCTGCAATCAGTGAAGGAATCTATAAAGCATCCGCGGGAAGCGTGGAATATTTGAAAATTGCGCAGGTCTCAAATCTGGCACAGACAATTGAAATGCTCAAAGAAAAAGGAATTTTTGCTGTATGCTGCGATATGGAAGGCGAAGCATTCTATAAAATTGATTATGATATGCCGCTGCTCGTTGTGGTGGGCAGTGAAGGGGAAGGGATTGGACGACTGATCAAAAGCAGATGTGATTTTTCTGCCAAAATCCCCATGAAAGGTCAACTGGATTCCCTTAACGCGTCGGTCGCGGCAGGAATTGTATTGTTTGAAGCGGCAAGGCAGCGGGGATAACCAATAACAAGCAAGGTGTTTTCATGAACGGAACAAAAGAAATAGACATTCATGGTATGACAGCCGGAGAGGCCGAAGCCGAACTGGATTATTTTTTGGAATATGCGGATGATTCGTTGGAAGAATTGGTCGTTGTGCACGGATATCGCCAGGGGAAACGCCTGTTGGAATTTGTCCGCAACGAGTTTCACCATCCGCGCATTAAGAAAAAAATCATAAGTATGAATCCTGGAATTACGATTTTTATTTTGAAGATACAATAATAAATGATATATAAAAGAGTTATTAACAAAGAGCCACCTCAAAAATCCTTAATAATAGAGGTGTTCCGCGAGGGGTTATCAAAACTTTCCACAATGTTATAAACATTGTCCACAGGTTATCAACAATTTTGTTCAAAATTGCATGGATATGACGGCAAAAAACCATATTGACTATAATACGGTTTTTTTGTCTGATATGAGGAACAAATCGGGAAAAGACAAAAACACGGGTGAATCGAAGATCAGCCAAGTACACGGGCAGTGTGCGAAATCGGTCGGAGACCGTTGTGAATTTGATACAAAAATGAAGGCAATTTCCTTTGTGACAAATGCGCAGAACAGATCGGGCAAGGAAAAAATATATTATGATATTATTTATATATCATAATATATTTACAAATTTTATTATTGTATGGTACAATAAAAAAAAGATTCGGAAACGGGGACTTTGCAATGATGATTACGGCTCAGACCAAAGGAGATAAGACAAAAGAAAAAATTGTCGAAATTTCAAAAGAGTTGTTTCGACAAAAAGGCTACGATCAGGTGCTGATCAAAGATATTTCGTCCGCCGCCGGAATTGCTGCCGGCAATCTGAATTATTATTTTCCGACAAAAGAAACGATCGCATATGAAATAATGGATCGGTATATCGAGTGCATTCATCAATACATCGAACAAGCCATGCCAAAATTGACCCATTACTATGCAAAGATGCTGAATTTGTGGCTGATCTATTTTTCGAATATTTTTAACGACAAAAATGCACTGAGATTTTATAAGGAAATGGTATACAAAAAAAAGAACCACCACTCAATTATGATTCATGGAATGGATACCGTTTATCGTTCGATCATTGACGCGTTCGGGATCGATATAAGTAAATTTGACTATAAGTATTTTACTTATGCCGATCTGGGAGCAAGACAGGAAATTCTGCTCGATTATCTGAACGGATATTTTCCCGAATTGAGTGTAGTTAATCTGTATCGCATTATTCAAACGAATACGATGCGTCTGTTGGGAATTGATCCCAATCAGTTCGAAAATATGATCAATGATGTAATCGAGAATATCGGTAATTACGATTTTTCGCATATTAAATTGCTGGAATAGAAAATTTACTTTACTTTTTTCGGCGGTCTGTGATATACTATTTAAGCTATTACGGCGGTCCTCTGTTATATACAAGAACGCTTTGGAAGGAAGGAGGAGCACAAAATGGATTTGATTAAAATCGTGGAACAAGAAAACATCAGAGAAGATATTGCTCCGTTTTTCATCGGCGATACAGTAAAAGTACACGTAAAAGTTGTCGAAGGAAAACGCGAACGTATTCAGATTTTTGAAGGTATTGTGCTCAAACGTCAAAACGGCGGCTCACGAGAAACCTTCACGGTAAGAAAAATTTCTTACGGTGTAGGCGTGGAACGAACCTTCCCGCTACACTCTCCCAGAATCGAAAAGATTGAAGTGGTGAGAAGCGGTAAAGTACGTAGAGCTAAGCTCAACTACTTGAGAGACAGGGTTGGCAAAGCGGTTAAAGTGAAAGAAAAAAGAAGATAAGGGGCGAAAGCTTCTTATTTTTTTGTACACTTGAAACAGTCACGTTGTGCCGCATCCTCTGTCTATAGTATAATAATTGCTATGAGTAACTTATTGTTTTCGGCCAATATTGTCTTTCCTTTATTTGTGATCATACTTGCAGGGTTTTTGCTGCGTAAAACGAAATTTGTCAATGAAGCGTTTCTTCATACCGCAGATCGGTTGGCATTTTTGTTTCTGTTGCCTGTCTTGTTGTTTAAGAATGTTTTCGATGCTGATCTGAAAGCGGTCTTTAACGGGAAGCTGATCCTTTTTATATTTTGCGGGATCGTTGCGATCAATGCGCTCGCATTCCTGCTGATTCCGTTGTTTGTAAAAGACAACGGCAGACGCGGAACGATGATACAGGCGGTGACGCGCAGCAATTACATTCTCATCGGGATTCCGATCTGTCAGCTGATTTACGGTGTGACTGGCGCTGTAGAGGTCTCTGTCGTTGCTGCGGTATATGTGCCGACCGTGAATTTTTTTGCAGTGCTTGCGTTGTCTACGTTTAACAGCAGCCATAAGAGCGGCATGAAGGGGCTTGCGAAAAACCTGATCACAAACCCATTTATAGTGAGTATTGCGCTTGCTTTGGCACTGAATTTATTAAAAGTCGATTTCCCGTCGTTTCTCGACAGCGCACTCAGTCAGATTGCCGCAATGGCAACACCGTTTGCGTTATTGCTTTTGGGTGCGGAGTTCGACATGAGCAGCATTCGAGGCAACACAAAAGCCATTGTAATCGGAACCGCAATCAAACTGCTGATTATGCCTGCTTTTGTCTTAACGGCGGCTTATCTGCTTGGCTTTCGAGGGTTGGATTTCGTCATCATTATGACGGCATTTGCTTCTCCCGTGGCTGTTTCGAGCAGTATAATGGCGAAGCATATGGCGTGTGACGACCGACTGGCTTCGCATATGGTGGTGAGCACGACGTTGTTTTCGGCAGTGTCATTGTTTGTACTCATGTTTGCGGCGCGGACGATGGGCATTATGTAGCCGGCTCAGAAACGATCAAAAGTCCCTAAGCGGATAAAACGCTCAGGGACTTTTCTATTTGATGAAAGTACTGTTTTATGCCGAAATTTTATCGAATTGGCTGTTGTACAGTTTCGCGTAGAAACCGCCTTTTGCCATCAGTTCTTCATGTGTGCCCTGTTCGACAATGTCGCCTTCGTTGATGCAAAGAATCAGATCCGCGTTGCGGATGGTGGACAGACGGTGGGCGATGACAAAACTGGTACGCCCTTCCATCAGACGATCCATCGCTTTCTGGATCAATATTTCCGTACGGGTATCAACCGAGCTGGTCGCTTCGTCCAGAATCAGCACTTTCGGATCTGCCAGAATCGCCCGAGCGATGGTTAAAAGCTGTTTTTGTCCCTGAGAGACATTACTGGCTTCTTCATTGAGTTCCATATCGTACGAGTTCGGCAGTGTGCGTACAAAGTGATCCACCTGTGCGGCTTTCGCCGCAGCTTCCACTTCCGCATCGGTCGCGTCGAGTTTTCCGTATCTGATATTGTCACGGATGGTGCCGTTGTACAGCCACGTGTCCTGCAATACCATGCCGAAGACACTGCGCAGATCATCTTTATCGAAATCGTGAATGTCATGACCGTCCAAGAGGATCTGACCGCTGTCGATGTCGTAAAAACGCATCAGCAGTTTGACAATCGTTGTTTTTCCTGCGCCGGTCGGACCGACAAGTGCGACTTTCTGTCCTTGTTTGATCGTTGCGGAAAAATCGTGGATCACCATTTTATCAGGAGAATAACCGAATTTTACATTTTTGAATTCCACATTTCCGCTGACCGGAATTGATGCGGTGTCATCCGCTGTGTTTTTGCTGTCAGCAATATGGTAGATCGCATGATCGGCCGGTTCTTCTTCTTCCCCGAGGAATTCAAAGACACGTTCAGCCGCTGCAGCCGTTTGCTGCAGAATATTCGAGATATTTGCAATCTGTGTAATCGGTTGTGTGAAGGAACGGACATATTGGATAAATGCCTGAATGCTGCCGACGGTGATTGTTCCCTGCGATGCAAGCCAACCGCCTAAAATACAGATCACTACATAACCGAGGTTTCCGATGGAGGTCATGATCGGCATTACGAGACCGGAAAGAAACTGTGCTTTCCATGCAGCGTGGTACAGACTGTCGTTGTATCCGTCAAATTGTTCCACTGAGCGTTCTTCGCCGTTGAATGCTTTCATGACGACATGCCCGCCGTACATCTCTTCGACGTGTCCGTTGATATGTCCGAGATATTCCTGCTGCTGTTTAAAATGCTTCTGTGAGCGTTTGATGATCTGCATAATCAGCAACATGGAGAGTGGGATAATACAAAGCGCCACTACCGTGAGCGAAAGGCTGATCGTCAGCATCATGACAAGCACACCGATGATTGTCGCAGCGGATGTGATCAGCTGCGTGACACTTTGATTCAGTGATTGGCTGAGTGTATCAACGTCATTGGTAACGCGGGAGAGGATTTCGCCGTTATTGGTTTTATCGAAATAGTTCAGGGGCATACGGTCGATTTTTTCGATAATCTGATTACGGAGATTATAGGTGACTTTCATTGAAACGTCGGTCATCATGTACCCCTGCATGTAAGAAAAGATAGAACTGATCAGATACAGAATGGTCAAAAGCACCATGATGTGCGCAATGTAGGCAAAATCAATTCCGTCTCCACCCGCAATTGTGCTCATCAGACCGCGGAACAGTTCTGTGGTTGCTTTCGCAAGGATCTTCGGACCGACAATCATGAACACGGTGGAACTGATCGCAAAAATAATCACTGCAATCAGCTTTGCTTTATATTGTGCCAAATACCCAAGCAGTTTTTTCATACTTGTTTTAAAATCTTTCGCTTTTTCTCCTGCCGACATACCCGGAGGTCCTCCGCCCGGGCCTCCCATCATACCTCCGCCGCGCGGACGGTTTGTTTGATTGTTCGTACTCATGCCAGTTCCTCCTTCGACAGTTGTGATTCGGCAATTTCACGGTAGACGCCGCAGTCTTCGATCAGTTGACGGTGCGTGCCGATGCCGACGATCTCACCGTCATCCAAGACGATAATTTTATCCGCATCCATAATGGTGCTGACACGTTGCGCAACGATCAGTACAGTCGCATTTGAGGTATCTGTTTTCAATGCTTGTCTCAGAGCCGCATCGGTTTTGAAATCCAGTGCCGAGAAACTATCATCAAAGATATAGATCGGCGCTTTTTTTGCCAGTGCACGTGCAATCGACAGACGCTGTTTCTGCCCGCCCGATATATTTGCTCCGCCTTGTGCAATCGGCTGTTCATATTTTTCAGTGCTTGATTCAATGAATTCGTCTGCTTGCGCTATTTTTGCCGCATAGTGAATATCCTCCTCAGAAGCATCTTCTTTCCCGTAACGGATATTCGAATCGATACTGCCCGAAAACAAGACCGCTTTCTGCGGAATGTAGCCGATGACTTCTCTGAGCGCACTTTGCTTCACGTTTCGTATGTCGACGCCGTCGATTTCGATGGATCCCTTTGTAACATCATAGAAACGTGGAATCAGATTGACGAGCGTTGATTTCCCGGAGCCTGTGGAGCCGATGAATGCGGTCGTTTGACCGGGTTCGGCGCTAAAGGTGATATGCTCCAAGACATCGCTTTCTGCATTCGGGAAACGGAAACTGACATCGTTGAAGTTGATGCGACCTTTCATTTGTCTGGGGAAGGATTGCGGTTTTTCCGGGTCGAGAATACTTGGCTGGGTAGCCAGCACTTCTCCTATTCTGCTCGCCGAGACGGATGCGCGCGGAACCATAATGAACATAACGGCGATCATCAGGAAAGAGAAGATGATTTGCATGGCATATTGCATAAATGCCATCATATCGCCGACCTGCATCGCAGAGTTCGCAATCTGATGTCCTCCGATCCATACGATCAACAGTGTGACGCCGTTCATCAGAAGCATCATAAAGGGCATCATAAATACCATAATGCGGTTTACGAACAAACTGGTATCTGTGAGATCACGATTCGCCTTTTCAAAGCGTGCTTCTTCGTGTTTTTGGTTGCCGAATGCGCGTATTACCATCATGCCGCTCAGACTTTCTCTGGTGACAAGATTGAGGCGGTCGATTAATTTTTGGATGATCTTGAATTTTGGCATTGCGATCGAGAAGACGACAGTGATCACGCCGATCAGAAGCAGAACAGCTGCGGCGATGATCCAACTGAGAGAAACGCTTTTGCGTACTGCCATGATAACGCCGCCGATCCCGACGATCGGCGCATAGCACATCATTCGTATGCCCATATTGATCAGCATCTGTACCTGGGTTACGTCATTCGTGCTGCGTGTGATCAACGAGGCCGTTGAAAATTTGTCAAACTCATGATTGGAAAAGCTTTCCACGCGCTGAAATAAATCATGGCGCATACGTTTTGCAACTCCCGCAGCAACGCGTGCACTGAAAAATCCGACGCCAATGCTGGCTGCTGCACCTGCCAAAGTGACAAGCACCATGACAATACCCTTTTGCATAATATATGCACTTTGGATTTTTGACGTATTTACACCCAGTTCCTTATAGAAGACGCCGGTAAAAGCAATCCCGACCTGCTTGGTAAACGTACTGTCGGCAGATGCGGCTTGGTCGATGAAACTTTGGAAAGACGAGGACGGCATATAGTTGAAATAAGGAATGATCTGATAGAGTTGATCCAAATCGATATCAATCGAGTTGGTGCTCATATCATAAGAGGAGGTGCTGTCCGAGGATGAACTCTGCGCCGCCGCATAATCCTGCATATAGAGCATAAATGCATACACTGCCCGGCAATAGATATCTCCCACTGCTGCAACGTCGGTTTTATCCGTTGCAGTTAAAATATATACTGCTTGCGTATCAAGCAGGGGATAAGTGTCAATATAGTCATCAGTCTCGGATGTGTTTGGCTCAATCAGACTGTAATTGGATGTTATTGTATCGCGTTCTGTATCTGTCATAAAATATGAAAGCAGATCCAATCCGTTTTTGCTGATGGCATGCGGAGCGGTTTCTTCAATCCCCCCCTGCTGAATGCCGACATTGACAATGTCGGACATTAAAGTCGGAAGGCTTAAATCACTTGCAGCCTGCCCGAGAAGAAGTATCAGACAAAGTGCAACGATCAGTCCATAGGATTTCAAATATCGAAATATAGTTTTCAATGCTAAGATTATTTCCTTTCAGGTTATTCTTGCTGTGAATGATATGCAAAGTATCGAACCATTCTGATTACGGTGCTGAAATACAGCGGTAATCAGGGATATGAAACAATTATGGGTAAAAAATAAGGTAAGAAGCAGAGTGCTGACAGTTTATTCATCAATATCCTCCGTTTGCGCAGTGGTCAGTGCAGCCGCATTTGCAGAAATGCGCTGCATCAGTTTTTCTGCCAATGCGATTTCATCCGGAGACAGCCCCTCGTAAATTGCGTCATTCCATTCGTCCAATGCTGCTTTCATGTGATGTTGAATTTTTGTTCCCTCATCAGTAAGCATGATGATATTCTCGCGTTTATTCTCAGGATTCCCTTTGCGAACAATGAATGCTTTTTCTTCCAGTTTTGTAAGGGTTTTTGCGATGGCGCCCTTGTCAATCAGAAAGAACTTCGAAATACATTCCTGATTAATGCTGCTGTGATGAGCCAAAAACATCAATACAATTTGCTCGGAAAAACCGACCTGAATTTTTTTTAATTTCTGGGAAAGATAAACTCTGCTGAAGCGCGCGATAATAGAGCAATATTTCATTAACATTAAGTGACCTCTTCGTATCATTGTTGACGCTGCAATTGTTGTAGTGTCAACAATTCTAACTCGAATCATTTTAATTGTCAAGCAGTGACAAAAAAAATGTTTTTTTGTGATTACAGCAAATAAAATCAGCAAAACAGTTCAGCCACAAAAAAAGAACGAAAATCGTTCTTTACGTCATATCTTAATTACAGATCAGTTATCTTTTTTTGAAAGGCAATCCGTGGGGAAGAATTATCCAGATAGATGATTCCGCATTGCGTAAAGCCGAGTTTGGCGAGCAGTGCACGCATGGGTTTGTTGTCTTCGTGGGTATCGATTTTCAGGTTGCCGCATTGAGAAAGTGCCCAGTTGATGCAGAAAGTCGCCACACCCCGTTCGTGCTGCGCGACTGCAATGCGATGGATGACACCGTATGGATCATCGTTGAACCATGCCCCGTTGTGAATCGTCGCATACGCGGGATCGTCTCCGATGGAAAAAAAGAACGTGCACAATACGCGGGAATCCTCTGTACAAACATAGGAATTTCCGGCTGCAATATCGTCCTGTAAAATTGTTTTTTGGGGATATGTCCCGAGCCATTGGTTACGGTTTCCTGTTTGGATCATATACGCTTTGGCATCTGAATAAATTTGCATGATTGAGGGGATATCGGTTGTTGTACTTTTTCTTATCTGCACGGTGAGCCTTCCTGTTTAGGGTATTTTTTCGGGTTAATCTATTTTTGCTTGTTGGAATTCCTCGTATCGAGCGGAGGCTTCTTCTTGTGCGCGAATGCGCGTTGTGTTGATCGTGCCGTAATTTTCCAACAGGCTGCAGACGATGTTTTCGTAGAGCGAGCGTTCCGCCGCCATTTGAAGCAAAATCTGTTTGGTTTGCTGATCATCCATACCTTTTCGGTAAGGTCGGTCTTCTTTCAGCGCGGTAAATACATCTGCAACCGCGATGATGCGGGCACCGAGCGGCAGATCGATTTGTCCGACGTGAAAAGGATATCCGTCACCGCTCAGTTTTTCATGATGATAGGAAGCCCAATGAAGGATGGTGCGGAATCCTTTTATCGGCTGCAGCATGCGGTAAGTGTAATAAGGATGCGAACGAATAATTGCGAATTCGTGTTCATCCAGAGGTCCAGGTTTTTCCAGAATATGCTCGGGAATTACGATTTTTCCCAAATCATGCAGATACCCTGCTATCAGCATCATTTTGCACTCATAAGAAGAGAAGCGTGACAATTCTGCCATAGCCGATGCGGTTTTTGCAACTCCGGCGGAATGACGGGACGTGAATTTGCTTCGGAAATCGATGATTTGAGCAAAAATCTCGGATAGTATAAGAATATCGTCAATTTCCAACAGGAGCGTGTCAAACAGACCTAAGTCTAAGATCGGTTGAATCGGTGCCTGGGATGCCAGATCAAACCAGATATATTCTTTTTTCCCCAGGTTACGCAGGACGTCTATCAATACCGGATCAAACAATGCCGGTGCAGACGTGCTTGTTTCAGTAATGATGTCCTGAATGCAGGTGATATCGAATTGTCGAATCTGCAGTTTTGCGCACACGCGGTCTGCAAGATGCAGGATATGGCTTTCATACGGGACATTGACGGATTGGTATTTCCTTCCGGCTCCGTGATCCCAAGGCAAATGATGATATTTTATGATATCCGTCGCATCTCTCATCGGTGTAAACGAAGCAAACAGCTTCGCACTGCGAAAGGCATGCTCATTTGCATTGAACGGTTCAGAGTCGATTAATGTCAGTTTCTCATCAATGGTGAGGGCTCCGATATCATGAATAAGAGCGGCAAGGAAAATATTTTTTTGTTTTTCGTAAGACAGTGAAAGCTCTTCCGCCAAACAAAAAGCCAGATATGCGACTTGCTGGTGATGGCTGGAAAGTGTCGGGGACATAAGATCCTGAGCGTTTGATATGCATAATAAGAGATCGCTGAGTTTGATTTTGATTCTGTCTATGATGTCTTCCTCCTCGGATGCGTTGCTCTCTGAATTGCATCATCGATCAGTGCAAAAAATGAGATCGAGTTATTCTATATTTATCTATTTTAATCTGTTTTTTGCAATTTTACAAATATTTCCTGTTTTTCTTTTAGCGGCGGAGCAATAAAGAAAAAAAAAGACAGAAAACGGAGGATGTTTCTGTCTTTTTCTGCTTTTCAACATCGTTTCATTAAAAATGATTCGGAAGGATAGGAATGCTGCGAAACAGTTGATAAACGCAGCACGATATAATAGTGGTGATATTAAGTGTGCAAATGTCCGATCAGTGTTGTGCGAAACGGGAACAACTCGGGACTGAAGCTTTTGTCTGCGGCAAAAACGGCGCACGAGGAAGGACCTGCCGATTTGATAAGATCCAATGAGCAGTGCTCATGCAGGGATACCGTCAGCTTGCTTTCTTTTGCCAACAGTTGTGCTTCGGATAAAATACCATGCGATCCGACCGGGATCAGGGTATGTACGTTCTGATTCCGCAGCAGTGCTTCTATCATTTGAGCAGAGATCATCACCGCGTCAGGAGTCAGTGTTTCTGCTCCGAGAAGCGGTGTTCCCAGACAATAAAGCAAATCACCGTCTGTTGCAAGGCCGAGCTTTAAATCGTTCTTGTTGCAGGACCCTGTGATGCTGATGCCGACACCTGTCATACAGGTGTTCATATTTTTTTCTGTACTGATGGCACAGGGCAGTTCCTCGCCTATGACAGCTCTTACGCCATGCAGGATTTGCTCCGCATAATCAGGAGCATTGCTGACAGCGAGTGTCGCAAAGATGGGCTTCGCTCCGGTGCAAAGCACTTCCATCAACGAGACGCGCGCAGTGTAATTGCCGACAATTTGCGCAGAGGTTTTCAGGACATCTTGTGTGAGCATTCCGATTCCGCCGCAGGAATCCACGGCGGTAACAAGGATGGTATTATCGGTTGGCATCAGTAAGACATCACGCAGATTAAGCAGTGTATTCATTTCGTTTTGCGGAACAGGCGTGATTTAAGAAGATATGCAAGGATTGCCGCGCCTGCCGCGTTGGCTGCAGAGCCGAGTGCAAGAGGAAGGAACAGAGCAACGCACACTGCCCAACCAAATCCCGGCCAGACAATCAAAATGAGAGGCGAGATAAAAGCGTTTAAAACAAACGCAATGAGCGCAGCGAGCCAAATTGCCATCTTCTTTTTATGTACCAGCCATCCGGCAACATAGCAGATGCCTGCCATTTCCAGCGCAATGACAATGTGGAGCGGCAAGGTATAAGGAAAACCCGATAACGCTGCCGTGAGCAGATGTCCGAGTATGCCGACGATCGCCCCTTGCGGGCCGCCAAGCAAAAACGCGGCAAGGAACGCTGGCAAAGAATCAAATGCGATGGAACTGAAAATTTTCAGTTGCGCACCGATAGCAGACAAGGCGATGAATAATGCCGTCAGGACAATTTTTTGTGTTTTGGAATACATGATGTTCTCCTTTTTTATCGTTTGTGTGCGAACGGAGGAAAGAAAAAAAGTTTGCGAATACAGTCAAAACTGTACTCACAAACTTTACCGTCGTTCGCGTTGTTCATTATTGTTTACCAGGCAGGTCTTCCGGCTTGCGGGTCACGGTCTGTTTTCGCCTTCCCAAACCGAAGTTCAGTGGCAAATCGAAAACATTCTATCCGCATACGGCGATGGGTTCACTGAGGATTCTCACCTCATTCCCTATTCTCCGATCCGTTTTGGATCGGCACCTGAAACAATTATTTTCCATAATATAGCACAGAAGGCAGAGGGATGTCAAGGGGGAAGTGCATTTTCAGCAGAACAAGATCCGCTGTCTGCACTCGGCGATAGCTGTGAAATCTGAATTAAAATTTTTCTCCAATATGGTTCTTGTCGGAAACTCAGCAAACTGTACGGTTTCGTCCGTTGGTTTTTGCACTGTAAAGATTGATATCTGCATGGCGGATTAAATCCTCGTATGCCAAATTATCATCCTTCATCGTGTAGACCCCAAAACTGCAGGTTATCTTGATATGATCATCTCGGTACGGTATACTCTCGCTCTCGATTGCGGTTCGGATTTTTTCGGCTACGCGATAGGCAGCCTGCGTGTCGGCATTCAGCAGCACAATCAAGAATTCTTCTCCGCCGTAGCGGGCAATCCAGTCGTTGCTTTTGCGGATGTTGTTTTTTGCAATGCGGGCAAATTCTTTGAGCACATGATCGCCCGCCAAATGCCCGAATGTATCGTTGACATTTTTAAAAAGGTCGATATCCGCAAGAATGACCGAGATCGGCTGTCCGACATTATGCGCATGGAATACATCCACCAGAAGACGTTCCTCCATATATCTGCGGTTATATGTATTTGTCAGGCTGTCTTTGATGATTTCTTCATTCATTTTATTGATCATACGGTTGATTTCCGTCATGGATTTTCCGTTGATGTTAAAAACAAGATTGGAAACATTCATCTCCTGCATGGAATTGAGCTCTTCCATCATTTCCGTATTGTTCAGATCAAGGCACAGAATATACTCCTGTCCGTCTTGCGCGGCAAAGATTTTGGATACGGTAACACACAGATTCCCTGTAGCAAGCGAAACGTACGGCTCCGTAATATATTTCTTCAGATTCGCATTGATCATCGGGTAGTAGTATTTTTCCATGGTATGATCGGTTCCGGGAGAGGCGGAATAATAGATTAGATTGTCCTTGATGTCGTCTTCTTCGCAAAAGCGGATGGTATTGCTGATTTGGATGCCGTCAATATCGAGGATATAAGCACATTCGATGTTGCGAAACGACCAAGTGATCTGAAGTAATTTGCTGTCGAACTCGTGAGCATCTACGGTTGTAAGGTTATCGATGCAGGAAGTAACCAACTGATCGACCTGCTTGTTTTTTTCCTGTTCCGCCTTCGTCTTTGTGCGTATTTGCCGGTTAAAATCCTGAATGACGGTTTGAATGCGGGAATCTGTTTGTTCGACGGTTTCAAATTGCGGGGTATGTGGTTTTGAATAGAAAAAACCCTGCATCATCGAGCCTCCGAGCTTCAGAATCTGAACCGCTTCTTCCTGTGTTTCCACACCTTCCGCGATCACAAGTGCGCCGATGATATTTGCCAGATTTACGAGCGATTTGAAGACACCCTGTTTATGGTAATCATTGTGTATTCCGCTGACCAATGCCATGTCAATTTTAATAATATCGGGTTTGATATCAAGGATACGATCCATATTTGAAAACCCTGTTCCGACATCATCAAGAGCGAGCATGAATCCGAGTTTGCGGTATGTGGTACCGAATCTGCACAGCGCACCGGAATCAAGGACATTACTCTCACTGATTTCAATGACGACGTTTCTGGGACGGATTCCGTGGCGCTGCACCTGACTAAGCAGGTAATTCGAGCCCTCGGCATGATCAAGAATCGAAGCGGACAGATTGAGAAACAACATTAAATCGCTGTTTTGTTTGTGAATTTGCGCGAATTCCTTCAGAATCGCTTCTCTGCATGCGCGATCCAGTTCCAGCGAACGGTTTTGTTGGTTCGCGGCTTCAAACAGTAATATCGGTGGGATCAGTGCCTCCGAGGAGGGATTGATTCCGCGAATTAGACCCTCCATTCCGATGATTTTTTTTCTGCTGAGCGAAATGATTTCCTGAAAATGTGCAGTCAATAAATTTTCTGAGATGATTTCGCGGATATTCGGTTCCTGTTGATTGACTCGGTTACTAAGTGTACTCATATTTTCCTCCCGAAAAGACAAAACCTTTCCAAGAGATCAACGTTGTGGTTGCTCCCCTGGAAAGGCGTCTTTGCCGTTCAATTATTGTTTTTCATTATAAAGCAGTGCATCGAAGAACACAAGCGAAAAGTCATACAGAAGGAAGATTCAACATACATTCAAGTCGATTGATATTCTCGAATATGGTGATTGAAGAGGGTAATCTTGTATATGGATGTTCGATTTATAAATACAATCAATTTACTATCATGTTTTTTATCGGCAGGATACGTTAATTGTTTATATGAAAATAGTAACAAGCAGAATGATTCGTAAAAAACGATCGAATATTTTTGAGCGATGCTTACCTGCAGAGGCTATCTTCATTTATATGTGCAGCATTGAAGATGGCAGTATGTGGGCACTAATGTTTTGATGTAAGGCAAAAATCCGATCAATCAAACAATAAGTCTTACTAGCGGTAAGCGCTTTAGGAGGGCGAAACATGGATGTGTTTTTCCGTACAGTAAGTAATAGAGACAAGGCACATCAATATCCTTGAAGCTGAAGCATATGGAGGACTGTTTCAATGCGGTGAGCGGAAAATACAATTTTTTGCTAACCGCAACAAATAAAAAAAGGGCTGCGAATCCCTGATTGGCAAAATTAATAAAAGAATGAATTATATGGTGGAGATAAGGGGACTCGAACCCCTGACCTTCTGACTGCCAGTCAGACGCGCTCCCAGCTGCGCTATACCCCCACATTGACCGGAACATATCAAATATTAACATAAACTGTTATTATTTTCAATCGCAAAATACGAAAGATCTGCGCCGATGGGCGTTTGCTGATCTTTCGTATTTGAGATTTCGCTGCGAATGAATAATAAGGGTATTTTTAGTTGCAGTACGGATCCGCGATATAACCATAATAAATAGCCAGATTGGTATTCATGGCATAATATGAGCTTGCTGTTTCGAATGCGCTGCATTCATATGTATGATAGTAAACATCATCGCCGTCTACCACAAAAACGATATTTTCATCCAAAAAATCCGATTTTTCCTGATAGGTAACCAGTTCACTTTGCAGTGTCGCAATTGTATTCTCCTGATCATCGATGGTAGCATATGCATTGTTCAATTTTCCACTCTGAACAACGAGCACTGCTGCCAAGATCAAAGCAACGACGCCGGCAGCAATCATTCCGATCAACATTCCGTTCACGGAAGAGTAGGGTTTTCCGCAATTTTCACATCGTTTTGTGAACGGATCAATCTTTCCACCGCAGGTTTTGCATGTTTTGGGCGGTTTTGGATTTGTGACATATTGCGATTGGTGGGGCGGCTGCGGCTGTTGCGGCTGACCGAATCCCTGAGAAACGGGCGGTGTCGGCGGAATGGGGGGCGCTCCTGCATCGGCAGAAGCAGATGTCGGATTACCTGTTTGCGAGGGGTCATTCTGACCGAACGTAGGAGCGGAAGGTGTAATCGGCGAGGCATCGAGCGTTAAATCGGCTACGGTTTTCAGTTCGACTTTCGATCCGCAAGAGACACAAAATTTACTGTTATCGGGTATTTCATTGTTACAATTTGGACATTTCATCGTTTTTCTCCTTTGATTCCTTAGAATAATAAAAATGGATAATACCATTTATTTCCTGATTGGGGTCTGAGCCGTTTTGCTTCTGATGTATGAATCGACTTCGTTGAAGATTTCGGGTGTGCAGAACACGGCAGTTGATTCTGCAATGCCGCCTTTTACATAAATGGTGTATTGGGAAGAATCATATTTTATTTTTCGAATGGATTTCCATTTGATCAGCACAGTTTGTCTGCTCTGCGCCAAAATGCCTGCACCTGCTGCTGTGGGTTTGCCTGATGCGAGCCCTCCCCAAAATGTGAGGGAATTGATCAGACGGTTTTTTTTCTGTTGGTCCGGGTGCCAAGCGGTTAAAATACCTTCTTCGTTCAGTAAGAATGTTAAATGAAATGATCCGCGGTAAACAATCAATAAGAATAATGCGCTCAACAGCAACAATGCGCCGATTAAACCGAGAGCATAGAGCGTATAACGCCATTGCCCTTCTTTTGTAGTCAAAATCAGAATGAGCGCGAGAATGCCGAATGGCAGTCCGATGGCGAGCCCCAATTGTTTGAGTATCAGTTTATTTCGAAAAATCGGAACGCTGATATCCCACTGAAGAATGGAAGGTTCGATCTTCGGCGTCATAGTTTACCCCGTTTCTTATTTTAAAAGCGGACAACCGCAGCGAAAACAGTAGGTATCGCCGAGTTCGCACAGTGATGCGCATGCCGAGCAAAAAAGAAAACTGTCCGTTGTTTTGTCGTATTTTTCGTAGGAATTCAATCCTGCATGATGGCGGACGGATTCGCCTACGTGGTAGTAATTGTAAATCGTGTCATCATCGAATGACGCAAGGAGATGCACTTTTCCGTTGTCCTGGCTGACGGATACCGTGTACTCAAGCCTGGTGCGCCCGTTTTTTTGTTTCCTGCGGATACTTTTATCTGTTACGATGCCGTCCCATGTTTTCGAGCGAAATCTTCCCAGCGTTTGAGCGAATGCGATCAATACAAACATGCCTCCGATACCAAGCCCGATGAAAAGTGCCTGCGGGTTATCCATCTCATCACTGAAGATGCCATAGAGCGTGAATCCTGCAATGGCGCACAACGCCAGTATGGAAGCAAAAATGAGCGCCCATTGATCGGCATGTCTGATATATTGAGTGAACCGTGCGTCGTGGATCAATTCGGAATATCCGACTTTCGGCGAATCAGGTTTGCTGATGTTCGTTTGACAGCGGTGGGTTTCGTTTTTGTTTATGCGGGTTCCGCAGTGCCTGCAATAGTATTCGATCATATTTTATTGTAACATTTGAATGAGCGGATTTCAATTATAATTTTGGTGGAAATGAGGAAAGGAATGAATGGAGGAAAAGAAAAAACCACCGCAATCGGTGGCAGAATTCAAAATAATGGTACGCCCTGCGGGACTTGAACCCACGACCTCCCGGTTCGTAGCCGGACGCTCTATCCAACTGAGCTAAGGACGCACAATGTTGCTGATATAGTATATCATAACCAAATCGAAAAAAACAATGTTTCTTGTGCAAAACCGTTAAAATTCTTTCCTTGAAGCAAAAGAATCTTATTTGTCCAAAGGAATAATGATGCGTACTTCAACACGGTCTTCAAATTGTTCTTCATTGTAATCCGCATCGATACCTGTTTTCATAATCGTGTCATACGCTTGCTTGATCGTGTTCGTGTATATTTTATAATTAAAAACATTCTTGATGTTCTTTCTGTTTGTATTCATCAAGACTTCCGCTTTCAGCCGTTCCACAAGTTCTTCCGTCTGACGGACGTTCAGATCGCGCTTGACGATCGATTCGATTGCCCGAAGGCGGATCGGTGTGTCCGGTATCTGCAAAAGTGCGCGCGCATGACGTTCCGACAGATTGTTTTTGATCAAAAGGTCAATGACTTCCGATCCGAGTTTCAAAATGCGCATTTTGTTGGAAATGGTGGATTGCTTCTTTCCGACTTTTTCGGCAAGTTGCTGCTGTGTGAAATCAAATTTTTCAATCAGCTGAATGTAGGCTTTCGCTTCTTCAATATAATTCAAGTCTTCGCGCTGGATATTCTCCACAAGCGCCATGACGTCCATATCCACTTTTTCTGCACGGATCAGGACACAAGGGACTTTCGGAAGTCCCGCAAGCTTAGAGGCGCGCAGACGGCGTTCCCCGCTGATCAGGTCAAACTTTCCGTTTTCATTCTCTCTTACGCTCAGCGGTTGAATGATGCCGACGCTTTTGATGGATTCTGCAAGCTCCGAGATGGTTTCGTCGTCAAAATACTGGCGCGGCTGATTTTTATTCGGGATGATCAGATCTACAGGGATCAGCCGCAGTTCTTTAGACATTTTCGCCATGATTCAGTTCTCCTTTTCCGCTTCGCTGTTTTTTTGTCAGTTCAATCAGCAGGACGTTGATGTCAGAAGGCGATACACCGGAAATGCGGCTTGCCTGCCCGAGATTGAACGGTCGTTGTTTCATGAGTTTTTGTTTTGCTTCGATACGCAGGTTTTTGATCGGCTCATAATCAAAGTCATTCGGTATCTGTTTGCTTTCCATCTGTTTGAATTTATCGACCTGCGCGATTTGCTTGTGAATATAGTCTTCGTATTTGATCTGGATCTGAACCTGTTCGGTAATTTCCGCAGGCAGCTGCTGCGGATCGGGATCCATCTTTTTAATTGCTTCATAGTTAAGCTGCGGACGCTTCAGCAGTTCGTAAAGGCTTGCAGTGCAGTGCAACGGTGCAGTGCCGTTTTCTTCCATGATGCGATTTGCAAACTCTCCCGGCGGAATTTTAGTCTGTTTCAAACGTTGTTTTTCCGCATCGACCGCAGCAATTTTTTCCTGCAGTTTCCGATACCGTTCTTCACTCACCATATGATGTTTGTATCCGAGCGGCATCAACCGAATGTCCGCATTGTCCTGACGGAGCAACAGACGGTATTCCACGCGGGAAGTCATGATGCGGTACGGTTCTTTGGTGCCTTTTGTGACGATGTCATCAATCAAGACACCGATATACCCGTCGGCTCTGCTTAATATGAGCGGTTCTTCGTTATCTGCATAATTTGCTGCATTGATGCCCGCAATCAGTCCCTGTGCGGCAGCTTCCTCATATCCGCTGGTGCCGTTGATCTGACCTGCGGTGAACAATCCTTTGACGCGTTTTGTTTCCAAAGACAGATTGAGCTGTATGGGATCGATGGCATCATACTCAATGGCATATGCAGAACGCATGATTTCGATATGCTCGAATCCCTCTATTGTTTTTAGAAATGCCAGTTGTACATCTTCGGGGAGCGAAGAGGACATGCCCTGCAGATACATTTCGTCGGTGTCGAGTCCTTCGGGTTCCACAAATAACTGATGGCGGTCTTTGTCGGCAAAGCGCACTACTTTGTCCTCAAAACTCGGGCAATAGCGCGGTCCGATTCCTTCTACTTTTCCGCTGTAAAGAGGAGATCGGTATAAATTGTCTCGAATGACCTGATGCGTTGTTTCGTTTGTATAACCGAGCCAGCATGGAATATTCGGGTTTGGCAAATCGTGCGAATCGAACGAGAACGGAACAACTTCGGCATCTCCGTACTGGACAGTCAGTTTGGAAAAATCGATGGAACGCTTGTTGACTCGTGCCGGCGTACCTGTCTTCAGACGGAGAATTTCAAATCCGAGCCGTCTTAGGCTATCGCTCAGGTAAGGTGCATCGGACAGTCCCGAGGGACCCCCTTCGTAAAAAGTATCACCGATGATGATGCGTCCTTTCAGATAAGTACCCGAAGCGATAATAACTGCTTTTGCACGGTAAACACAATCCGTTTGGGTCACTACTCCGCAGACGGTGCCGTCTTCCACGATCAGATCCACTGCTTGCTGCTGTTTTAAAAACAGATGCGGCGTTTGCTCAATCACTTTTTTCATTTCCGTATGATATCTTTCTTTGTCCGCCTGTGCCCGCAGGGAATAGACAGCGGCGCCTTTTGCGGTGTTGAGCATTTTGGACTGGATAAATGTCTTATCGATATTTTTCCCCATTTCGCCCCCGAGCGCATCGATTTCTCTGACAAGGTGTCCTTTTCCCGTACCTCCGATAGACGGATTGCACGGCATGAATGCAAGCGAATCGAGATGCAAGGTGAGCAGGAGGGTCTTCTTATTTCTGCGGGCAGCGGCAAGTGCGGCTTCGCAACCTGCATGCCCTGCGCCGATGACGACTACGTCGTAAGTACCGGCTTCATATTTCATAGGGTAACTTCCTTTATGGGTGCAATTTATTTTCCGAGGCAGAATTTGGAGAATATTTCGTCGATAATATCCTCACTGATGGTTTCTCCGGTGATTTTGCCGAGTGCCTCCCATGCGTCACGGATGTCGGTTTCAAGAAAATCAATCGGCATGCCGTTGTTCAATGCCTGCATTGCGGTTTGAATGCTGCTCAGTGCAACATCCAAAAGGAACTTATGCCGCGCATTCGAGACAATGGCTTCTGCAGTAATATCAGCCCCTTCGCCGAAAGCGAAAGCGGAAAGCTTATGTTCCAATGCATCAAGTCCGTGTTTGGTCAGCGCTGAAATGAGCACACTGTCGCTGTCCCGAAAATAGGACACGGTCTCTTCCGATACACCGGCATCTTCTTTATTCAATACGACGATATGTGACATCGTGCGAATACTCTCATAAATCGCCTTGTCTTCCTCGCTGAGTGTGTTGGATACATCTGCCACGAAAAGAATCACGTCGGCAGACTCGATCGAATCCCATGATCGGCGGATGCCGAGTGTTTCGACAAGATCCTCCGATTCGCGGATACCCGCAGTATCAATCAGATTGACAGGGATGCCGCCGATATTGATCGATTCATCAACGATATCGCGCGTTGTGCCCGGCACGTCCGTGACAATTGCTTTATCTTTGCGGATGATGCGGTTTAACAACAGCGATTTCCCTACGTTGGGGCGTCCCGCGATCACGATTTTTATGCCTTCGCGCAGAATTTCACCTTTATGATATGAATTGATCAAGCGCTCAATCTGCTTTTCAATCTGCTTCAGTTTATTCAGCAACTCTTCAGTTGTTACTTCCGGGATATCGTATTCCGGATATTGTATCGTAACTTCCAAATCGGCAAGCAAGGTAAGAATCATTTGTTTGATTTCGTTGATTTCCTCAGAAAGCTGTCCGCCGAGTTGCGCAAGCGCCGCCTTAGCTGCAAGCGCAGTTTTCGCATCGATGACATCCGAGACGGCTTCTGCCTGCGAAAGATCAATTCTGCCGTTGAGAAACGCACGCTTTGTAAATTCGCCCGCTTCGGCAGCGCGCACACCGCACGCCAGGACTTCGCCGAGTACATTTGTTACCGCAGCAAGACCGCCGTGACAATTGATTTCTGCCACATCTTCTGCAGTAAATGTATGAGGTGCTTTCATTTTGGAGACAAGCACTTCATCAAGAATCTCGCCGTTTGCAGCACAGATGTGTCCGTAACAGATTTCCGACGGATTCTGTTCGGAGAATGTTTTCCCGTTCGGACGGACAAACAATTGTTCACAAACCGAAAAAGCATCTTTTCCGCTGATGCGGATGATAGAGATGCCTCCGTAACCGATCGGGGTGGAAATTGCAGCGATGGTATCATCGTTGATTATCATTTAAATCGCTTCTTTTCATTATATTCTGAACTTTAATTGTATCAAATTTTCGTCGGATTGAAAAGCAGTTTGCAACCGGATTGTATTTCATTTTCGTGTCTGTATTTCGCATAAAAAAAGCAGCTTTGCGCTGCTTTTGCTATGATCAGACTGTATCTCTTTTGTAGTCAACAATGATGTGGCGCAAGGGCTCGTCGCCCTCGGAGTACGTTACAATGTTTTTGTAATTTTGCAGTGCCGCGTGGATAATCCTTCTTTCGTACGGATTCATCGGCTCCAATATATATTTCGTTCTGGTTTTCTGCACTTTCTGTGCGATGCGGTCCGCAAGATCCTGCAGAGCATCTTTACGCTTTTCTCTATAGTTTGCAACATCAAGGCTGATGCGGGTATAATCTTCTTTTCCTTTATTGACAACAAGACTGGTAAGGTACTGAAGGGCATCCAGGGTCTGTCCGCGACGACCGATCAGAACCCCGGTATCATCGCAGTTGAGGTCAACACAGAGAATTTCTTCTTCGTTGCGATACGAAATACCGACTTCAAGATTCATTGCTGAAAATACATCCGTTAAGAAGCGGGAGCATATTGCGTTCTCATCATCATCCATGGTTACTTCTACTTTTGCAAAACGAGTGCCGAACATTCCGCCGATCAGACCGGTTCCCGGGATGTCAATCACTTTTGTTGTTACTTTGTCTGCGGTGGTCCCCAGTTCAGTGAGTGCGTTTTGAATAGCTTCTTCGACTGTTTTCCCTTTTGCGGTTACTGTTTTCATATCATACCACCATTATTTCTTAATTTCCGGAATTTTCGGAGGGAAGAATTTTTTCATGATTACATTTTGTGCGACGGTCAATGCAGTCTGGAATGTCCAGTAAATAGCGAGCCCCTGCGTGAAGGTAAAGCCCATGTATGCGATAAATACCGTCATGAAGATCTGCATCCCTTTCATATTCTGTGCGGATGCTCCCTGTGCCATCGTCTGTTTTTGCTGCCAGATCGTCAATGCGACAGAGATTGCCGGAATAATCAGCGAGAGCACAAATACCATTGTGAATCCGTTCTGCTGAAAAATCTGCAACGGAGAGAAGCTCATATCCTTGATCCATAAGAAGCTTTGCGAAACATTTACAAATTCCGATGCGGAGAAAACGTAAAGTTCCGGATTTCTCAGAGCGCCCCACAAACCCATTAAGATGGGCATCTGAATCACCAAAGGAAGACACCCGCTGAGTGGGCTGTAATTGTACTGTTTATACAGATTCATTACTTCTTCGTTCAGTTTTTCCTTGTTGTTGGCGTATTTTTTTTGCAATTCGGTCATTTTAGGGTTGATGAATTGCATCATTTGCATGGATTGTGTTTGCTTAATCGTCAATGGTAAAGTAATGACCTTGGCAAATATAGAGAGAATGACGATTGACCAACCGTAGTTTGCGATCAAGTCGTAGATAAAGCGCAGAATTGTGCCGAATATTTGATACAGGAATGTCATCAATAACCTCCGTTTTGTTATGGTACAGGATCGTATCCGCCAGCATGGAACGGATGACACCTGAGAATTCGTTTGAGAGATAGCCAAAATCCCTTGAAAAATCCGTATTTTTCAAAAGCCTCATAGCTGTATTGCGAGCAGGTCGGATAATATCTGCAATGAGGTTTCATCATGGGGGATATGTGCTTTTGATAGAAGCGGATGATGAACAGTGCTACTTTTCTCATTTCAAATGTTTCCTTATTCAAACCGAACCGAGGAATCGCCCAGCAGGTTTGATTTCTTCGCCAGATAGTATACCGATTTGCGGATTGCGGCATAATCCGAATCCTTGCAACGTACCCTGACAACAAAAATTATATCATAACCGTTTCGGAATGCGGTACGGTTTAATCTTAAAATTTCTTTAATTTGACGTCTGATTTTGTTGCGTGCAACTGCGCCGCCAACCTTTTTTGATATGCTGATACCGTATCGGATGTCATCGGAAGCGTTTTCCAGTCGGTACAAAACGAGATTGGAATCGACGATGCTGTTGCCTGCGGCGTATACGGAACGAAATTCCCTTGTTTTTTTCATTGTTTTCATCCGCAATCGACCGCCCTTACTCGGTAATCATTTTTCCGAAAGCCAAAAAAAGCTGCTGCTGCAGCTTTATCAAACAAAAGAAAAGCATTGCTGTGCCGCTGCCATTATGCGGACAACGAACTTCTATCTTTGCGTCTGCGGCGTGCCAAAACTCTGCGTCCCGAAGGGGAAGCCATTCTTGCTCTGAAACCGTGATTCTTTTTTCTTTTATGATTATTGGGGTTGAAAGTTCTTTTCATGTTACTACCCACCTTTCAGTTCTATCCATGTGCCATAATATTCTACCTGTTATCCGATTGGCTGTCAAGTTAAAAATCCTGATTTGAATCGTTTTATGCGGTTGATTTACGACTGGATTCACAGAGTGCATGGCTTATAAAACAAGACAATAGTCAGTTTTATGTTAATTAAACGAAATTTTTCGCAAATAATCGTTTATTTTTTTGCATATATATGAGATAATATCTTAGATTATTATGACGTAAACTGCAATACGGAACGGATGGCACGCAGTAACATGTTTTGTTTCTGTGATTTGCCCGCTCTTGTTGAATGCGGTATCAGATTGAAAAGAAAGATACACAATCCCACCGCAAACAATGAGAGCATTCTTTTTGGTTACCGTCCAGCATTACGGATACGAATTAGGAGGAGAAAAACTTGAGTTTCACAGTCATCAAAGACTATGATCCGGAAATATACCAGGCGATGGAGGACGAACTGAAACGTCAGCAGAACCATTTGGAACTGATCGCTTCGGAAAACCTGGTCAGCAAAGAAGTCATCGAAACAATGGGCAGCCATTTGACGAATAAATATGCGGAGGGATATCCTGGAAAACGTTATTACGGAGGGTGTGAGCATGTCGATGTGATCGAAACGATTGCGCGGCAGAGAATGGAAGAATTATTCGGTGCGCAGTTTTCCAATGTGCAGCCGCATTCCGGTGTGCAGGCGAACATGGCAGCGTATTTCGCGCTGATCAATCTCGGAGATACGGTACTGGGAATGGATCTTGCACAAGGCGGGCATTTGAGTCACGGCAGTCCTGTCAGCATGTCGGGCAAATTCTACAACTTTGTTCCGTACGGTATCGACAAGCAAACAGAGCGCATTGATTATAATATTATCGAAGATCTTGCAAAGCAGAACAAACCGAAGCTGATTGTGGCGGGCGCGAGTGCTTATCCGAGAGAAATCGACTTTAAAACCATCGGTGAAATTGCCAAAAGAAACGGTGCATTGTTTATGGTTGATATGGCACATATCGCGGGGCTTGTTGCCGCCGGCGTGCACATCAGTCCCGTGCCTTATGCTGATGTTGTTACAACGACAACACATAAGACTTTGCGCGGTCCGAGGGGCGGCGCGATCATGTGCAATGATGCCGATATTGCGAAAAAGATAGACCGAGCAGTGTTTCCCGGCAGTCAGGGAGGACCTCTGATGCATGTCATTGCAGCAAAAGCAGTGGCACTCAAAGAAGCATTGACGCCTGAGTTTAAAGAATATCAAAGACAAATTGCCAAGAATGCAAAGGCGCTGAGCGAAGTGCTGATGGCAAAAGGATTTAAACTGCTCTCAAACGGCACGGATAACCACTTAATGCTTGTTGATCTGAGAAATTTCGGATTAACCGGGAAGTTTGCGGAAAAGGTGCTTGATGAGGTGCACATCACGGCAAACAAAAACGCGATTCCGTTTGATACGGAAAGCCCGAATGTGACGAGCGGCATCCGGATCGGAACCCCTTCCGTAACAGCGCGCGGCATGAAAGAAGACGAGATGAGTATCATAGGGGATGCCATCTACAGCTGTCTGATCGAAAAGGACACAAAAACAGCAGAGCAAAAAGCAGTGGCTTTGTGCGAACGCTTTCCGATTTACCAATAAGATTAAAATATCAAAAATACCCGTTGCTCAGGCAGCGGGTATTTTTATGCAGTAATGTTTATTGATACTGCTTTAATTATCCAGACGTTTGCGTGTAATCTGTCCCCATGTGTGTTTGCTTTTCTTATAAGAAAAAATAGCCATTACCTTATAGACCGTATTCAAGTGACGATAGCCGAAGTTGTCCAAAACCGCATATAGCAGCAGGCGCATCACTTGCGAGCCGCCGGGATATTTTTTGAAGGTATTTTCTTCGAGAAGCTGAGCAAGAACTCCACATTGACAACCCCCAGCATGAAAGAAATCGGCACCAGAATGAAGCCGAAGACTTCAATGAGCGGTCCAAGAAACTCGAATATCCAGAAATACGGAAGACCGAGCATGCCTATTTTCCCGTATCGTGGGTTGAACAACATTTTTTTATGCATAAACAATGTGTTCATCAATCCGATCTGCCATCGTTTTCGCTGTTTTTTGAGATCGTTCAGCTTATCGGGCGGCTGTGTCCAGCATACCGGATCTGCCAGGAATTTTACTTTGTATTTTTGTTTTTTCTCGAGCATGTGGCGATGGATTTTGAGTACGAGTTCGACATCTTCCCCGATGCATCCGCGTGTGTAACCGCCGACCGAAATGGCGGCATTTTTATTGAACGCTCCGAATGCGCCGGAAATAATCATGAGAATGTCAATCGATGCGAAACCGATTCTGCCTGTCAAAAAGGCACGCAGATACTCGACGGTTTGCAGCATGATAAGAGGTTTTTTCGACAGCCCGATTTCAACGAGCTGGCCGTTTTTGATTTTGCATCCGCTTGCAATACGCACAATTCCGCCGACCGCCACAACCTCATGGTCGCTGACAAAAGGCATGATGATTTTTGTCAGCGATTCTTTTTCCAATATGGAATCCGCATCGATCGAGACAAAGACAGGATAGTTTGATACGTTCATGCCTGCATTCAGCGCATCGGCTTTGCCCCCGTTGATTTTATCAACAACAATCAGGTACGGATTTTTCGGGGAACGATATATTTTTTTGATTTCCTGAGACTCGACGGAACGTCTGAACGGTTCTGCAAAAGAAATCATATCAAATTCTTTCAGCAGCAGTTGCAAAGTATTGTCTGTGGAACCGTCGTTGATAACGATAACTTCATACTGCGGAAAATCAAGAGAAAGCAGATTCTTTACATTGTCGATGATCGTTTCGGATTCATTGTATGCCGGAACCAACAACGAGATCGGTATCATGTTCTCTGATTCGATATAACGTTTGTAATCGGAAAACCGCAGGCTTTTGATATAAGAAAGCAGACTAAATCCTGCACCCGTCAACTGCAAAAAATAAATGCTGTTGACAAGAACAATGTAAACCAGTGAAAAATTGTTCGCGAATAAGATCGATTGATACAAAAATTCTTTCAAATCAGACCTCCGCGTTCCAGAAGTTCTTTTTTCTTGATTGCTGCAGCCAGAATTTCTTTGGCGAAGCGATCATCAGACTCGACAATATATTTTACGATATCCCGCAGAGGTTCGTAATTAACGGCAGCCGCTGCTGCGTTACGCCGAACCCACCATTCTTTGTCAAACAGACCGCTGGTGATAAAGGCAATTTCCGACTGCAGATCAATTTGTGCGAGTGCACTGATACAGGCAGCGCGCACTTCCCACCGTGGGTGAGCAGTCAATTTTTCTATGTTCGGTAAGGCGTCAGTATATTTCAGCTGTCCGAGAGAACGGACGGCATCAATTGCAATGTTATAGTCTTGATTGCTCAGGTATGGCATAAGAAATCCTGACAGGCGCTGTATTCCTTCCGTTCCGATTCGTTTAATGCAGATTCTTTGTATATAAGGATCCGGTGCTTCCAGCAAAATCCAATAAAGGCGTTCTTTATCTCCGGCATATGCTTTCAGAATTTCCTGCAGCGAGCGAAAGGTTAGTTTTTGAGAAAATTTTTCTTCGCAAAATATTTTAATGAGCGCACGTTCGTCTCCGAGTCTGGAAAGCGCCATAATTGCATGGTATTGCAAATCGGCATTGTCTGACTCTTTCAGTACCATTTTCAGAAGCAGATCGTTGCACTGAGCGAAACTGAGATCGGCAATCATTTTGACCGCAAAAATCTTCGTCAATGTATCCCGTGAATGAAAGAGCTTCAGAACATATTTATCATAAGAAGAATCTGTGATCAATGTTTTTATGATTTGTGTATGCGGGTTTGAGGCGTCCTGCAACAGTTCATCCAGTACCATAATGCCGAGATGTGTGCGGAACTTGCGGTATTTCTCAAATTTGTTGCGGCCTGTTGTTTCGTATGCCGAAACAACATCGTCATAGGATTTACGAAGTAAGATTTTTCTTTTTTCGGTCGAGGATGTTTTCAGATGAACAATCAGCAGAACAGCCAAAAAATAAACGAGAAGGCTGGCAAAAAAAGCAATCAGATAATACACGCCGGTTTGCAGCAGATCGTTCATGGTATCCTCCTTAGTTTAAATTCTCAAATTCTTTCTGTATGACGTAATATGCCGGTTTGAGTCGCTCATGGTAAGTAGGCGTGTCCCATCCATTCCAGCTGTACGCCGCAAATGAGACCGGATTTCCCGCTTGATCGGCAGATGCGATGCCGAAATAAAAGCTGCCCGCAGTTTTTGTTTTGATTCCGCCCTGCGTGTAGAAATCATCCAGTATTTGTTTGGAGGAAGGGTCTACGACAGAAAGCAGCAGCCAGGGAATACGGACCTCAATGACGCCGTCACCCGCGCAGAAATCCGTCAGTGACGAATAATCCACGGCATTCGGATCGGCGTTTCCGTATTTCAGTGCTCCTGTATCAAATTTGCGAAAATCAACTGTTTCGCCGCTCACCGGCAGTACGAGTTTTCGGCTGAGTGCCATGTAGATCGGCTCGAAATTTCCGCTGTTTTTTATTTCATGGGAAGGGTTGCGTTCCAGTTGTGTGAGCGCGACCGCATAGGAATAGTAAAAGGCGTCATAATAGGAATCCACGAGCACTTTGGAATTCTCTTTTCCGCTTAATACAATCAGGAAATCAGCAGCTTGATTGAACGGGATGCCGTTGTAAGAAGTATTTCCCTGATCTGAAATCGTGTCAACGGGGATATACAGCGTATCATTGGCAAAATCATAGGAATCGGACTGAACCATGAGATACAGGTATTTTTCATCGGATTTCACAGACAGACTGTATCCGTCTGATTGCGTAATCCGATCATCCTGCGTCCATTCTCCGATGTTCCCGTCAACGATACAAACCGATTCTGTGTCTCCGGGATCGAAAGTGAGTAGTCCGAAGCTTTGTTCGTTTGTCTGCGTATCTGACCAGTAAGCCCGTCGATCCGCAATCGAATAATCGGCAGTATTCCATGTTTTTTTGAACCATTCATCCTGCCAGGAAAAGATGATGGCACCCATCATATCTTCGTTATGGATTTTATTGACCAGATCCGAAAGCATCTCTCCTTGTTCGACTTCATCAATATGCCCTTGATTATAACCCGACAACGTGCTTACATGCGCAATACCACGGGAAGCGGGGATACCGACTTCGGCAATCAGCACAGGCATGGTATGATGATTGTTCAACTCTTCCATATAAGCTTGATATGTATCTGTGACGGAAGGATCATCGGGGAAACTGAAGAAATCGGGATAATACGGATAGACATGGTAGGAAGCAAACAGTCCCGGCTCAAACAAGGATGTTGTTTTTAAATGTTCCATGTCAACCGAAACAGCGTCTTCCACGCCGGGATTCGGCTCATTTGGATGCGACAGCGGATCGGTGGTTACCCAGTTGTTGATTGCCAACGGATGCTGCGTTTGATAATGATCTGTTTCATAAGAAATCACACCGTCCGCGACCTCCGCAAGAAATACTTCAAAGGGACTTGCATTCTGTGTGTAGATATAGGTGCCGTCGTAGACTGTTTTCTCCGGATGATTTGCATTTGTGCCCATCACAAAATCAGCAGACCATTCGATGCCGAGAATCCACCCGATGACATATTGGGAAACATCAGCGGTATAGGTTCCGCCTGCATACCCGGACTGGATTTCGATCTTTGCATTTCCGTGGAGTGCGTCAACAATCTGAAGGGCTCTGTTGATAAAGTTGGTAGCAATTTGCGCATCATTCGCATATGCATCGTTATAGGTTTCGATGAGTGCTTCATTGACCCAAGCGCCGTGGATCAGATAGATCGGATGCTCTCTTCCGCGGTTAAACTTCTCCAATGCAGAATAAAAACAAGGCATCTGGAGCGTATAGACACGAATCACATTTGCGTTCATATCTGCAATATACTGAAACCACCGCAGGTAATCATCCTCTGTGATGCCGAATTCACCGGGGAAATAGCCCGGTTTGGTTGCACCGATATTGACGCCTTTCAGAAACGTTTCATTCCACGAGGTTCCGTCATAAATGCTGAATGTTTTACCGTCTATTTTTGCGGAGTAGCTGATTCCCGATGACGATGTATATTCAGCAGGCGGATAGATCCATTGCATCATAAGTGGGGTGAGCGTATAATACAGCAATGCAATCGCGCCGATGAATAAAAAGTACCCAGCGATAAATTTTTTCATACGCACTCAATCCTTGTTATAACATTTTTCTGTCAGATATTTTATGATTTTGTATAACCAGACTGTTTTAAAATATATTTATTTGTATCATACAATGATTATCGTCAGTACGCAACAAGAAGTTAATTGAATTAAGCATATTTTGGGATTGAAAATAGAGATGTTGTATGAATCAAGAGATACAGATCGGAATGGGTGCGTTGATTTTGGACGAAATCGTAACGCATGAGGAATAACTTCATGCATTCTCTTTTATATATTTGCCTTCAAATACAGCACGTTTTCTGATCTGATGCATCAGTGCTTCGAATTGTTCCGGATTTAAAGACTGGGCTCCGTCGCAAAGCGCATGTTCGGGATCATTATGTGTTTCGATGAGCAGCCCGTCAGCGCCGATGGCAATCGCTGCTTTGGAAAGCGCCGGGACAAGACTGCTGATGCCTGCCGCATGGCTCGGATCGACAATCACGGGCAGATGGGATTTTTGCTTGAGCAGCGCAACTGCTGACAGATCAAGTGTATTTCGAGTCATTGTTTCGAATGTGCGGATGCCGCGTTCGCAGAGGATAATCTCGCTGTTTCCGCCCGAAATGATGTATTCGGCGCTCATTAAGAATTCTTCGATGGTATTCGCAAAGCCCCGTTTGAGTACAACCGGTTTTTTCAGTCTGCCAAGTTCTTTCAGGAGATCAAAATTCTGCATGTTTCTGGCACCGATCTGAATGACATCCACTTCGTCAAACAGCGGAATCTGGGATATATTCATGATTTCCGATACGATAGGCAGCCCTGTTTCCTTTTTTGCAAGCAGCAGCAGGCGAATCCCTTCTGCGTGAAGTCCCTGAAACGCATACGGCGAAGAGCGCGGTTTGAACGCTCCTCCGCGCAGCATGGAGGCTCCGCTGGCTTTCACAGCCTTCGCAACGGCGATGATCTGCTCTTCGCTTTCGACCGAGCAGGGACCCGAGATGACATTGAAATATCCTTCGCCGAGTGTTACATCTTCGATTCTCACCAAGGTATCTTCGGGGTGTGCGGTACGGTTGACCCCCTTGTAGGGTTCTGTCACGCGCTTGCCGTATTCCACAATATCGTTGGTTGCGACGATCTGATCCAGATCGATGCTTGCGGTATTGCCGATCAGACAAACGACGGTGTGCTCCGTGCCCGTGCTCAGAAAGGTGGAAAACCCTTCCGATTCGATCTTCTTGACGAACGTATCTATTTTTTCTTTGGAGACATTCTTTTTTAATACGAAAACCATAATTGATCCTGTTGTTTCAGCTGTTTGTAATTGCAGCCTTCATCTCTTTCACGTATTTTCTGATGATTTCCACGCTGTTTTTGCCGTGTTCTTCGACCATTCGGACAATGGCACTTCCGACGATGACGCCGTCTGCGTGTTGTGCCATTGCTTTTGCCTGCTCGGGTGTGGAAATACCGAATCCGATGGCGCAGGGAATATCTTTTGCTGATTTGACCAGGGACACCATTTCTCCGATATCGGTCGTAATTTCGCTGCGCACGCCGGTGACACCAAGGGAGGAAACGCAGTACACAAATCCCTGCGCCTCTTTGGCAATCGTTGCTATGCGTTCTTTTGAAGTCGGGGCAATGAGTGAAATCAGATCAATATTATATTTTTCACATGAGGCAAGCAGTTCGTCTTTTTCTTCAAAGGGAAGATCAGGGACGATGACCGCATCAATGCCCGCCTCATCGCAGTTACGCATGAATTTATCGGATCCGTATACAAAGATCGGATTGAGATAAGTCATCAGCGCGAGTGGCACATCGGTCGATTTTCTGACCTGTCTGACGAGATCGAAAATTTTATCGGTCGTCGTTCCGGAAGCAAGCGCGCGTTCATCTGCTTTTTGGATCACGATCCCTTCCGCTACGGGATCAGAAAAAGGGATGCCGATTTCGATCAGATCTGCGCCGGCTTCCGCCATTGCCAGGATGAGCTGCTGTGTCGTATCCAGATCAGGGTCGCCTGCGGTAACAAACGGAATAAATGCTTTGCCGTGATCGAATGCTTTGCTTACGTTACTCATACAGTGTCACCCCTTTGTATCGTGCGATTGCCGCGACGTCTTTGTCCCCGCGACCCGATAAATTGATGACAATGATCTGATCTTTTTTCATCGTCGGCGCAAGCTTTCTGGCGTATGCCACAGCATGTGCACTTTCGATGGCGGGAATGATGCCTTCGAGTCTCGAAAGATATTCAAACGCATCAACCGCTTCGTCATCCGTGATCGGCACGTACAGCGCGCGTTTTGTGTCATACAGGTTTGCGTGTTCCGGTCCGATGCCCGGATAATCAAGCCCCGCGGAGATGGAATAAACCGGTGCAATCTGTCCGTATTCATCCTGACAGAAATAGGATTTCATGCCGTGAAAGATACCGAGTGAGCCGTTGGCAATGGTTGCCGCATTCTGCGGTGTATTGACTCCGTGTCCTGCCGCCTCGCAGCCGATGAGTTGTACGTTGGTATCTTCAATAAAGTCATAAAACAGTCCCATGGCATTGCTGCCTCCGCCCACACAAGCGAGCAGTGCATCGGGAAGTCTGCCTTCCGCTTCCAGTATCTGTTCTTTAACCTCTTTTCCGATGACGCGCTGAAAATCTCTTACGATCGTCGGAAAAGGGTGGGGTCCCATGACAGAGCCGAGTACATAATGCGTATCATCGATCCTGCTGGTCCATTCGCGGAACGTCTCATTGACGGCATCTTTCAGTGTCATGGTGCCCGAAGTGACGGCATTCACTTTTGCTCCGAGCAGCTCCATGCGGTACACATTCAGTGCCTGCCTGTCGGTGTCTTCCTTGCCCATGAAAATTTCGCATTCCATGTCCATAAGAGCCGCCGCGGTCGCTGTTGCAACGCCGTGCTGTCCGGCACCTGTTTCCGCGATCACACGGGTTTTGCCCATTTTTTTCGCCAGTAATACCTGACCGAGCACATTGTTGATCTTATGCGAACCGGTATGATTCAAATCTTCGCGTTTCAGATAGATTTTCGCTCCGCCCAGATCATCCGTCATTCTTTCGGCATAATAGAAAAGGGAGGGACGTCCCGCGTAATTGTTGAGTAAGTCGCTCAGCTCCTTTTGAAAAGCATCATCTTTGCTGTAATGATCGTAGGCAGCTTCCAATTCGATCAGCGCGTTCATGATCGTCTCGGGGATGTATTGTCCGCCGTGGATACCGAATCTTCCTTTTTTCATTTTGTTATACTCCTTACGATCATAACGATCTCTGCTATCTTTTTGTTATCTTTGCGCCCGTTCGTTTCTACCCCGCTGCTGACATCCAGGCAATACGGGCTGCATTGTCTGACTGCTTCGTTGATGTTCGTGCGGTCAAGTCCTCCCGCCAGGAAGAACGGTTTCTCAATCTTTGGTAACAGCGACCAATCAAAGGTTTCTCCGCTGCCGCCGTACTGATCTTTGATAAAGGTGTCAAACAGGAGATAGTCACAGGCGCTTTGATCGGCTTTCACGATATCTTCCATACTGCTCACGCGCACTGCCTTGATGATCGGTTTGTCGGTGATGCTCTTGAGTTGTGCCATATATTTGTCGCTCTCATCTCCGTGCAACTGAATCAGATCGATCGTGTTATCTGCACAGCAGTTCACAATTTCCGAGATCGGAGCATTCACAAATACGCCGACTGCTTTTATATTGGGGTTGAGCAATTTTTTCAACGCCATTGCTTTTTCTCTATTAATCCGCCGTTTGCTTTCGGCAAAGACAAACCCGATATAATCGGGCATGGTTTCATTGACTGCAATGATATCTTCCTCACGGGTCAGTCCGCAAATCTTTATTTTGGTCATATTAATCCGCTCCCTGGAGTTTGCGCAGTTCCGCTTTTTTGTCTGTGCTGCGCATGAGTGTTTCTCCGATGAGCACTGCATCCACGCCAGCCTGTTTGAGCAATGCGATATCCTGCGCTGTTTTGATTCCGCTTTCCGCGACGAATAGGATTTCTTTCGGTACAAGGTTTCTCAGTTTAGTACAGGTATTCAGATCGACATCGAAGGTATTCAGATCGCGGTTATTCACACCGATGATCTGCGCGCCCGCTTGGAGTGCCGAGTATACTTCTTCTTCCGAATGCGCTTCGACAAGTGCAGACAGTCCAAGTGTATTGCAGACGGCAAGATATTCGCTGATGGTATGTGTATCGAGCAGTGCGCAGATGAGCAGCACTGCATCCGCGCCGATGTTTTTTGCTTCATAGAGCTGATATTCGTCGATGGTGAAGTCCTTGCGCAGCAAAGGGATGTGTACTTCTTGCCTGATTTCCGTTAAGTACTGATTATTCCCCAGGAAATATTTCGGTTCCGTCAGCACGGAAATTGCCGATGCACCTGCCGCCTCATATTCTTTTGCAATTTCGATGTACGGAAAATCATCCGCTATTACGCCCTTGCTTGGGGATGCTTTTTTAATCTCACAGATAAAAGAGATGCTCTCGGCGCGCAATGCCGCTTCGAACGGGAAATTTCCTTTCGGCAGTGAAAGTGACTGCTTTTTGATTGTATCCAAAGTCAAATATTCTTTTTCCCGATCAACGCGTCTTCGGCTCGAGGCGGCAATGGTGTCGAGTATCATTTTGAAACCTCGTTTGTTGCTTGTATAAATTCTTTCATTTTTTTATACGCTTCTTTGGTGTCGATCATTTCCGCCGCAAGCAGAATACCGTCCGCGACGGATGCAGCTTTTCCCGCGATCACAAAGCAGGACGCCGCATTCAGCAGTACAATGTCGCGTTTTGCGCCCATTTCGCCGCTGAGAATATTGCGCGTGATTTCCGCGTTTCGTCGGGCGTCTCCGCCGACCAAATCTTCTCGGGTGCATAGGGAAAAACCGTAATCACGCGGATCGAATACATAATGTTTCAGTTCGCCGTTATTCAGCTCGCAGATATGTGTTGTCGATGCGAGAGAAATTTCATCAAGCCCGTCATCTCCGTGCACGACCATTGCCCGCTTCACGCCAAGATTTGCAAGTACCTTTGCCATCGGTTCCAACAGAGCTTCATCGTAAACACCGAGCAGTTGCAGCGGTGCGCCTGCAGGATTGGCGAGCGGTCCGAGGATATTGAAGATGGTGCGGGTACCCATTTCTTTGCGAACAGGTGCTGCATATTTCATGGATGTGTGATAAACGGGAGCAAACATGAAGCACAGTTCGGTTTGTTCCAAAACGTGCGCGCTTTGTTCCGCAGTCAAGTCCAGTTTTGCACCAAGGGCTTCCAAAAGGTCGGCCGCTCCGCATTTGCTGGATACGCTGCGGTTGCCATGCTTTGCGACGGGTACGCCTGCTGCCGCAACGACAAAAGCCGAAACGGTGGAGATGTTAAACGTGAAGGATTCGTCTCCGCCCGTGCCGACGATATCAATGACCTGCTTGTTGTGCACAAGCTTGACGCCTTTTTCGCGCATGACTGCGGCACACGCCGTAATTTCGTCGATCGATTCGCCTTTGATGCGAAGCGCGGTTAGAAATGACGCAATCTGTGCGTTGGTCGCTTCGCCGCTCATGATTTCGCTCATGACTTCTTTGGTTGTGTCGTAGGAGAGATCTTCTCCCCGGATCAATATATGCAATGCGTCTTTTATCATTTTATTTACCGCCTTTGATCTTTAAAAAATTGTTCATGATCCGCTCTCCGCCCGTGGTGAGTATCGACTCGGGATGAAATTGCAGACCATACAGATTGCAGTCGTTGTGTTTGACCGCCATGACTTCTCCGACAGCGTCTGCCGCAATGACTCTCAGACACGTCGGGATGGTATCGCGCTTTGCAATCAGTGAATGATATCGTGCGGCACCGATCTGTGCGTCCATTCCGCTGAAGAGCGGAACAGTGGTCTCTAGGTTGATGATACTTTGTTTGCCGTGCATCAGCTGTACGGCGTGGGTAATCTTTGCGCCGAACACTTCGCAGATTGCCTGGTGCCCGAGGCAGACACCCAAGATCGGGACTTCGCCGTGCAGCTTGCGGATGACATCTTCGCAAACCCCCGCGTCTTTCGGATACCCCGGTCCGGGAGAGAGAATGATGTGCGACGGGTGCAGCGCTCTGATTTCGTCGACAGTCAATTCATCATTTCGAATCACTTGAATATCGGGGTTGATACCGCCCGCTAGCTGGACGAGGTTGTAGGAAAAACTATCGTAATTATCGATCAGTAAGATCATCAGCCGTTCACCTCGCTTGCGCATTCTATTGCCTGCATTACTGCTTTCGCTTTGTTGCCCGATTCTTCATATTCCGTTTGCGGCACACTGTCAGCGACGATGCCGCCGCCTGCCTGCACATAGACCTTATCGTCTTTTTTTACCGCCATGCGAATCGCAATGCAGGTGTCGAGATTGCCCGCAAAGTCGAGGTAACCGATCGCGCCGCCGTAAATGCCGCGGGGGGAAGGCTCGAGCTCTTCGATGATTTCGCATGCGCGGATTTTTGGTGCACCGGAAAGTGTGCCCGCAGGCAACACGGACTCGACTGCATCACACCCGTCCCGCTCATCGCGAATGTCGCTTTCGACACAGGATGTGATGTGCATAATTTTGGAATAGCGATGGATCATCATATAGTCTACGACTTCCACGGATTTGAATTTCGAGATTTTCCCGAGATCGTTGCGTCCCAGATCGACGAGCATGTTGTGTTCCGAGAGCTCTTTCTCATCCGAGAGCAGTTCCTTTTCCAGTGCCAAATCTTCCTGCAGGGTCGCGCCTCTGGGTCTTGAGCCTGCGACGGGGAAGGTTGTCAGTCTGCCGTTTTGCAATCTGACCAGCGTTTCGGGGGAAGAGCACATCAGTTCCGTGTCATCCAGATTCATATACACCATATAAGGAGATGGGTTCGTGGTACGCAGGACGCGGTAGGCATTGATGAGGCTGTCTGTGTAGTCGCTCTCGAATTTTCTGGAGATGACAACCTGAAAAATGTCTCCGTCCACGATATATTCTTTCGAGCGGTTTACCATTTCCTCGTAATGTTCCTTCGTAACGTTACAGGTGAAATTCGCTTTTGACGTGCTTGTCAGTTTCGGCAGCGGTTGGCTGTCCGTAATCATGCGCACGATGTTTTCCAGTTCGGAAACCGCTTTTCCGTAATTTTCCATGACATGATCGGTATTCATATTTACAACGATGCAGATTTTCTGTTTCAGATGGTCATATGCGATGACTTTGTCAAACAGCATCAGCTCATAATCGTTGAATTCGCTCTGTTTGATTTTCAGTTTTGGTTCGGCATAGCCGATCATCGAATAACCGAAGTACCCGACAAAGCCTCCGGTGAACGGCGGCATGCCCTCGATGCGGGGTGCGTGATAGCGCGAGAGGATCTCCTTGAGGACATCCAGAGGATGATCGGAATGTACCGTTTTTGTCTCAGCCCCTTCGATCGTGACTACATGGTCTTTGCATTTCACGCTCATGATCGGATCGAAGCCAAGGAAGGAATAGCGGCTCCATGTTTCGCCGCCCTCGATGCTTTCCAAGAGATAATGACGCTTGCTGATCAGCGCGAGTTTGCGCAGCAAGGTGATCGGTGTAATCACGTCGGCATAGATTTCCTTGCAGACAGGGATCGTATTATACGTTTTGGCGAGTTCGGTAATTGTTTCGCAATCGGGTCGAATCATATCGGTTTCCGTTATCCATCCGATGGAAGATGAAGTATCCTTTCTTGCTTTTCAAGGTTTTCGGCAAATAAAAAAGCCTTTGTCTCCTAATAAAAGGGACAAAAGCCAAAACTTCTGCGGTACCACCCAAATTGATATAAAAATATCCACTCATTTTGCATACCATCATATGCACCTCTCTGATAACGGACGAGGTTCCCGTCAGCGTCTACTCCCTCAATATCATCAAGGTTTCAAGCTACCCTCACAAGTCCATTCGGAAAAATCTGTGCTGCCGCATTTCACCTGACGCGGCTCTCTTGGTACACCCGATG
>CAYUFL010000001.1:0-85980 GCA_964444065.1 uncultured Lachnospiraceae bacterium | reverse complement strand
CCCGCAATGCGGGAAGTAACGGGTTTTTTCTTATCAAAGGAGTAATCATGGCAAAAATCATTTGTATCACCAATCAAAAAGGAGGAGTCGGCAAAACGACCAGCACTGCATGTCTGGCTGCAGGGTTTCGTAAGATCGGCAGCCGGGTTCTTTGCGTTGATTTCGATCCGCAGGCAAATCTTAGCTTTTCCTGCGGCGTGACGAATGAAGAAGGCAGTGCTTCTATTTATGAAGTAATAAAAGGTCAGTGCGATGCTTCCGGAGCAATTTTCCGTTCTTCGTCTACTTTTGATGTAATCCCTTCGAATATTCTGATGAGCGGAATCGAGTTGGAATTCACAAACACAGGCAGAGAATATCTGCTGAGGGAAGCCTTGGAACCGATTAAGGATCGGTATGATTATATTCTGATTGATACACCTCCGGCACTCGGGATTCTCACAGTCAATGCTTTGACTGCCTGCGATTATGTTATTATCCCGATGCTTGCGGATATTTTCAGTCTGCAGGGAATTGCACAGCTTGCAGAAACAATTTCCCGTGTGAAGACATATTGCAATTCCAAAATCAGAATTGAAGGAATTTTGCTGACAAAATATAACAGCAGAACGATTCTAAGCAAAGAAATCAAGCGAATTACCGAGATGATTGCCGCTGATATGAATACGGAAGTATTTCAAACCACGATCCGCTCCAGTGTGATCTTAATGGAGGTACAGGCAAATCAGGAAAATATACTCGATCATGTCAATAAGCATACAGCGATTGACGATTATATGCGGTTGGTAAATGAGTTGACAGAAAGAGGTGTTTGACAGTGGGCAAGGTCAAAAAAACATTTGATACCGAATCAATGTATAAAAAGATCATGCCGAGCAGCAATTTGTCCAACCTGAAACAGGACGAAAAACCGGAGCCAATGATCCAGGAAGCGATCAGGGAAACGGAGAATGCTTCTCAGGCATCAGAGCAATCTTATGCGCAGAATCTGATGGCATTTCTTGTGCGGGAAAAGATGAAAATGGTTATGGAGAAGATGGACTGCTGTAAATGTGAAAAATGCAGGGCGCATATTTTCACGCAGGTGATCAATCAGTTTTCTCCGAGATATGTTGTCGGTACAGGCGCACAGCTGGAAGAACAGGCGCAAAACTGCGATTCGGCATTGGGTTTGGAGGTTACGACAGTCGTATTGCGTGAAGTGCTGTTATTGCGAAAGAGTCCCTTGCATGAATCTGACGCAAATGATTGAAATAAGGCAAAAAAAGATTCCTCTCTTGATCGAAAGAAAGGAATTTTTTTTTGTTTAATTGTTTGGCAGATTGTGTTTTATAAATACGCGATATCCGACTCATACAGGATTTTATCCATATCAAGCAGCAAGATTACTTCGTCATTGAGTTTTGCAAATCCGGTCAGATAATCATTGTCGGATGTATAGGTAAGCTGTGAGCGCTCCGAAATATCACTGTAAGCAACATCAAGCACTTCCTTGACTTCATCGACGATAAAACCGACATGTCTGCCGCTGATATCAATGACCACAATGCATGTGCGTTCGTTGTAAATCCCCTGATCTTTATTCAGGCGTATTCTCATATCGATTACGGATATAATCCGTCCCCGGAGATTGATGATACCCTTGATATGAGAAGGATATTCGGGTACCGGCGTGATTTCCAGCATACTGATGATTTCGACTACTTTCGAGATCGGGATCCCGAACAGCTGCTGATCTGTATGAAAAGTGAGGTACTTTCCTTCCATATCAGTTTCCGTATCCATTAATAAAGCTTCTGTTTCTTCATATGTATTCATTTGCGGACTCTCCTCATCTATAGTTATTTTGCTTTTTGTTCGATTGGTTTGGTTTGGTATTGATCAGTGATTCACGCTTTTCTGTAAGATGTTGAACCAGAGTATGATCCAAATCTACAACCTTGCGAAGTGTTGTGATAAAACAAAGCTGAGAATCAAAAACATTTCTCCATTGCGGGGGAGTGTTTTCGAGCGAGATGGTTTCGTCTGAAATTGCCGCAACCGTCTTTTGATCAGCATCGGAGCATTCCTTAAGGGTGTTGTCAACCAGAATCCTGCATTTTTCGATGCGGTTGATGCAATCCTGTCTTTGCAGGAAGAGAGCATTCATTTCATCCAGCTGGTCGTCGTTGCACAAATGAATCAATTCTTCGGTCAGTACGTGTATTTTTTGCAGAGCGAGCAGTTTTTGTTCAAAGCAAATTTCAATGGTGTTGTTTTGCATTTATCTTCCTCGATTATTTCATGTGAATTAATTTTTCTGCCTGCGCCCATGTATCCCTCATATCACTGACTAACGGGAAAATGGCATCCAACACTTCAGGATCTCGCCTAATATCCGCTCTGATGATTTCCTGATTGAAAAATTTATACAGTTGATTGAGACTGTTAGAAATATCGTAATTATAGTTCAGTGCGACGCACAGATATCTGAAAATGCTTTGCGCTTTGTCTGTACAATTTTTGCTGCGTGTGTAATCCTGTTGTTCCATAAGCAAAATGGCGTGTCTGATATTTTTAAGTGCTTCATCGAACAAGGCTACGGTCAATTCTCCTTTTGACATGGTGGAGATTGCCTGCTCCTTATATTGTGTCAGTGGATTATACATAATTTTCTCCAAATCTTAATTCGTTCAACTTTATGACGAAGACGTGCCGAGCATTGAGGACAGATAGGAACTTTGTGAATTCATATTGCTGATATAGGTTTCAAGTGCACTGAATTTTTTTACATATCTGGCTTCTTCTGTCTGCAATTTTTCTTTTAAATCCTCGAGCGTGTCATTGATGGAATCAATCCTGTTGGAATAGGTATTGTTTTCATCCGAATTATCGTTATCAACGCCTGCCAGTGAGACGAGTATGCCGTCCGTCCCAAGTGTCTGGACATATTTGTTCAATATTTTCTGCATTCGATAGGACAGTCCCATCGAATCCGTATCTTTATCATCATTGGATTCTTGAAGAAAAAGATTTTTGATCGCTTCCGGATCATTTGTGATAGCTGCCTTCAATGTATCCTCATCGATTTCGAGCTTACCGTTACTTTCCCAGTCGTAAGCTGCCGTTGCAATTCCAATACCCGAGAGCGTAGTATTCAGACCGGTTACGACCGTGTTCATGGATGTGCGCAGATCAGTGAGAATGCTTGCCAGATACTGATCGTTTTTCAAAAGACCTTTTTTTGCTTCGGTCTCCCAATTTTTAATTTCGTCATCGGACATATCTTTTTTCTGCTCTTCCGTAAGGGGAAGATATTGTTCGTCATTTGCCTGCGTTTCCGTTAATTTGCCCGAGATTAAAGTAATAATTGAATTATAGTCTTCTATAAATGATGATATTTTATTATACAGAATGTCTGAGTCTGTGCTGACCGAGAAGCTGATATTCTCCTGTGTTGCGCCGTCTGCTTTGCCCAACAACTGGATACTGACGCCGTCGAGTGTGAACGAATTGGAGCTTCTGGTTACCCACTGATAGGTGCTGCCACCATCGAAACTGACTTCGATTTTTGAGTCTTGTGCTTCCGAAACGGTATAGCCGGTACCGAACAGTGCGGTGGCAAGATTGCTGCCGTTGCTGTCAGTAATATCAACCGATCCTGCCGAACCGTAGTTTTTTGCACTTACAGTAAAAGAATTTGTTGTTGTGATATAGCTGATTTTGACTCCGGCAGATGAGTTGTTGATGCGGCTCATAATGTCTCCGAACAATGCATCCGGTTTGAATTCAAACGTTGTGCCGTTCACGGATAGCTCGTAGTTGCCGTTGGCATTTGTTGTCAGAGGAGTTGAAAATTCGGAAGCAATATCCGAAATCGTCTTTGTCAGTTCAAGCCGATTGCTTTCGCCTGCTTTCACATGCAAAGCGCCATCGGCACCCAGCACGGTTGATGTGCTTGCCGCAGAAATTTTAAAGACCGAACTGCTTTCGGCAGTTTCAAAAACAAGCTGATTGTTTCCATCCAGCGATACGGAAACCGCATTGCTCCCGTATGCCTTGTCAATTGCTTGCTGCAGGTATGTTGCAAGCTCGGATGCTGTATCATATTGATCTGTTTGGTCTGCATTGAAGGCAATCGTTGCACCATCACCGTTCAAATCAAGTTTGAGAGTTGTGCCGGAGAGCACTCCCGAAAGTGTTTTTGTTTCATACATTGCCGATACTTCAGCGGATGAAGCTCCCGACAGGATTCCGGAAGAGGATGTTTGATCGGCACTCATGCCAAGTCCATTCAATAATATAGAAGAGCCGCCGTCTTTGATCGCGATGGTCTCGTTGTTACCGCTCAGATCTGTCAGTGCAACTGTATAGCCGCCGTTGCCGTCATCAACTTTTGAAAATTCCAGTTTGCCGCTCAGTGCACTGTTTGCAGATATCTGAGTATTTAATTCACTGAGCACTTCATCGAGTTTCAGTGCGTCTGTGGTGGCAGTATCGGAAAATACAAAATCGGAATCCATGGTAAGTGAATAGTCTGCAGCGGCATAATTCAAAGAAAACTTTGCGCCATGCAGATAGTTCAGATCCCACGATTCCTGAATTTCACCTGTTGTGACGGTCGTATCTGCCGACACCGAAGCAGTGAAATTCGTTTTCGTCGCCAATTGTGAAATATCCCGAATGACCATTTTGCTCGCCACGTCCGTGTCGCCGCTTATTTTGACGTAATCTGAAGTATTGGTGATGTTCGACACTTCAAAATATTTGGAATTCAGCATACTGCCTGATGAAGTGTTATTGCCGAGATATTTATTCTGAAATTCGGTTAATGCGGACGAAATTGTCCTGTAATTATCCTGTTTCCATAAAGCAACCTGCTTATTTTGCAGTTGAACAGCTATTTTTGAGCGAGTGCTTGTTGTCATCGCTTTGATTAACTCTTCCGTGTCGAGTCCGGATGCCAACCCAAACACTGCCGAGCTGTTCGTCAAAGATGAATAAGAACTGACACTGTATACCATAACGTTTACTCCTTACCATACCTTACTAACAAATATATCGACATAAGAAAAAAGAAGATTAGGGATTTCATAATAAAAAAAGTTCCGCATAGGCGAAACTTATTTATTTTTGCGCATTCTGATTTGATTCATCTGCTCCTGCGTCAGAAATTTATAAAGAGAATTCAATTCGGCCTCTGGCGGATCAACAAACTCGCATCCGTATAAAACGGTTTCGTTTCTTTGTACTTCTCTTTTGATCACAGCACTTAGGAACAAATTTCTGTCGGAGACAGGAATGCATATTGCCAATTCATCGCCGATTTGAAACTGACTGTCACTTTGAAACAGAAGTCCTCCCAAGCTGGCATCCTTGATATGAATCGGTGTACACAGCTCTTTGTTTTCAAACGGGTTTTCTTCGGCTTCCTCTGTGAGCTTTGCGGCTTCGGATTCCAGATGAACATTAACTCGGAAATAAGAACGCTGTTCAAATTCCGCCAATGTTTTCAGATCCACAATCCGCATAAACTGATCGGTGGAAAGATATACCGTGCCCATGTAGGTGCGCCAACCGGTTTCTTTGTTGTTGATGATGATTTTTACTTTGCTGTTTGCTTTCTCCAAAAGCATTTTTTCGGATTTGGAAGAAATTTCGATGTAGTCATTTCCTGCGTCGCGCACATAGCCTGTTACAATCAGATAATTCGACAATGTCTTTACTTCGCAAAAAGTTGATAATAATTGCTGAATATCATTCTGATTTTCATTCGTCATGCGATATCCCCATTCGGTAAATATATAAATCATTTTTTGCCCGAGTCTGAACATTAGCTCCAAAAACAGTAATGACTGAGAAGCAAAATCGATTCACTCCAGTATATTATATCATTGAATCATCGCGCAAAATATTTTTTGCGTCCATAATTAACACCATTTGATCGTTCACTTTGCAAATACTGCTGATGAAGCGATTGAACGATTCATCGGATGCCAATGATGATATGGGGAACATGTCTTTTGCAGAAATATCGGTGACGTCTTTCACGGAATCTACGATGAGTCCGGCAATGATATCTTCCGACTGAATGAGTATAATGCATGTTAATTCATCGTACTCTTTCTGTGTTTTTCCGATTCTCATTTTCAGATCAATCAAAGGTACGATTTTTCCTCTGATATTGACAATTCCGTTTATGAAATGCGGCAGATTCGGAATATAGGTGATATGCTGCATGTTCAGAATTTCAATGATCTGTTCTCCCTGCAAACCAAAAAGCTGATCTTCCAGATAAAAAATCAGATATTTCTCCGCTATATTGTTTGTTTTTTCTTTGCTTTCAACAGGTGCTGTCTCATTCATAAAAAAACTTCCTTTCCGATTCTGTATTTGTTATATCGGATGTTGTTATGATTTATTTAGATTTTTCGGATGATGCAAAATTCAAAAAATAAACATAAAGACTGACGATTGCTTCGTACAGTTCGGGCGGTACCTGGCTTCCGACTTCCAGTTGTGTCAAAACCGAGGCCAAAGAATCATCCTGATAGACCGGCACATCATTTTCTCTTGCGATGGAAACAATCTGCTCTGCGACATAACCCAGACCGGAGGCCACAATAACCGGCGCGTCGCTGTCCTTTTTTCGTTCGTATTTCAGTGCCGCTGCGCGTTTCATATTTTTAGATGCTGACATTGACGGATTGTCTCCTCTCGTAAATATTCGGGAACACTTGATCCAGCTTTTGCATGGGACTGCCGGAGCTGACAAATAAATTTTTCACCTCAAAACCCGACTGTGTGAATATTGCGGCTACAGTATCCTTTATTTCTCTGTTCTGACTCTGCAGAGATTCGGGATAATTCAGATAAATACCGGCATTGTTTCCGGACAGTTGAATGACGGTTTCGAAATAACCGATATCCCGAATATCAAAGGTAAGGAATATTCGGAAGTTTTTTTGCTGGCGGAGCGGGTCCTGTTGATGTTCGTTTTTTTGATCGAGTTGTCGGTCGATCCACAGTTCCGAAAACAGAAATGTGCCGTTGTAATTCATCGGGAGGAAAATATGCGTCAGCGGCATGAATGTGCTTTGATCGATCAGCAGTGCGTTTGCGATATCTTGATACATCGCACGGCTGACGGCAGACGGATTGTCGCTGATGCCGCTTTTGATCATCTGCGTAAAACTGTCAAAGTAAGAATTTTGTTTGCTCTGGATGAGAAGGTTCTCGTTGAGCAGATTCTCGTATTCTGCTGAAAGCTGCTTCATTTGTGTTGTACTCAGACTTAGATTGAATCTGCAGCAATCAAGCAATGTCTGAAACCGATCATTCACGTTTTCCATGGTTCCGGAATTCAGACGGGACAAATTGTGTACAACCAGAGCAATCATATCGCGAACTTTGCCGAGGTCGTTCGTACTGTTAATATACTCTTTGAGAAAAGGCATCACTTCCTCTTTGAGCAGAGTGGTCGCTTTTTGCGGTTCGTTGGCAAGCGGCTGGAGTTGGGTTAGGAAAGCCTGCATTTTATCCGATGCTGATTTTCGCATATATTCGCTCATGTCGCCGCAAGTCAGAAGGATCGCATTCAGTGAGCTTTTTGCGGCTGTTTGATGGTCGTATGCTTTTAGAAATTGACCGAGTGCGCTCGCAAATTCTTTGTCGTTGCTTTGTTTGCTTTGTGTATATAATCCTCTGAGCAACTCAAAAAAATTACCGGAAAATTTGGTGTGATTGTCCTGAAGGAATTGGAGTTGTTTGTAAATCTGCTGCGGTGTGCTGAGCTGCAATTTTGTTGCAACAGTGTTCATTAATATATCCATACGCTCGTCCGATATCGGATTATCCTGTCGTAGGAACGCATCGAAAATAAGTTTCTTAAGCGTATTGCTCAGCTGGGCACCCTGCTGAAATTGCTGGAGAAACTTTTCATATACCGATTGTTGATTGAACTGATATTCGGGTGTGGTTTGTTGTTGATCCGTTGACTGTTGCGCTTTTGAAGTTACTTTACCGGGGTCGATTTGCGGAACCAGTCCGGTAACATCTTTTGGTCGGATTTTCCCTACCGGATCGCTCGGCGGCAGCGGAGTTGTGATTTTAAGGTTGTCGCTCATTTAAAAATTACCTCAGATGTTCAATTTGGAGTAAAGTTTATCCGTTCTTGTCCGATATAAACATTATATCAGAAATTTAGGCGGTGATATCAGGATTATGGATAATAATATGGACTCTATGCTCGATATGTATTTGTTCGAAACCAACATGCTGCTCACTCAACTGGAAGATATTCTGCTTGGGAGAGAAAAGCACGGTGATTTTGATGCAGACAGCATCAATGAAATTTTCAGGATCATGCACACCATCAAAGGATCTTCTGCGATGATGGAATTTGACAGCCTGACAAATGTGGCGCACAAGATTGAAGATCTCTTTTCTTACGTGCGTGAAATGGGTACAGTCGATGATCAATATGTAGCACCGCTGTTTGATTTGATGTTTCAATCATCGGACTTTTTGAAGTCGGAAATTGCACGCATCGAAAACAATGAACCCTTAACTGAGAGTATCGGCTTTTTAACGGAAGAAATTAAGACTATGCTGGAGAAAATTTCTGCTTGTGATTCCGATGATGACAGTGCACAACCTGATCTTGATTCGCAGCCGTTGCAGAATCCGGCGCAAGAGGCATGCGAAATCAGTGCGGAACAGGAAGCTGACGAAGAAGAAATCATTGCGATGAGCGTTTCTGTGCGCGTTTTTTTTGATGACAACTCAAACATGGAACATTTGCGTGCATTTATGCTGACAAAAAATATCGCTGATATCTGTTTGGATTTTTCGTATGAGCCGACCGATCTCGAGAGTAAAAAAAGCGGAGAAGAAATTGCAAAGAACGGACTCATTATTACGTTCAGTTCACAAAAAGACTACGAGATGGGTGTTCGTGCAATTGAAACGTTTTTATACACAAAGGATTATGCCATAGTTGCCGACGTGCATGAAGAAGAGGAAAAACAAAGCAAAACAAAAAAGAAAAAAACGGATAACCCTGCTCAGAACAATGTATCCAATCCGGCAGCAGGGGCTTGCAAACAAAGCTTGATCAATGTGAACCTGAAGAAGCTGGATACACTGATGGATTTGGTTGGGGAAATCGTCATTACGGAATCAATGGTAACAGCGATTACGCAATCGGAAAACGCAGAAAAAGACAGCTACGAAAAGACAACGAGGGAACTGCGAAAACTAACGAATGAGCTGCAGGAGATCGTGATGTCGGTGCGCATGGTGCCGGTGGCGGAAATTTTCCAGAAAATGAACCGCATAGTGCGTGATATGAGCAAACAACTCGATAAGGATGTGGATCTGATCCTTGTGGGAGAGCAAACCGAACTGGATAAAACAATTGTTGACAATATCGCCGATCCGCTGATGCATTTGGTTCGCAATGCGATGGATCATGGAATCGAACAGAAAAAAGACCGTCTTGCGGCAGGAAAGACCGAGAAGGGAAGTTTGACGCTTTCCGCGCGCAATGCCGGCGGTGAAATACTGATTTCTGTCACAGATGACGGAAAAGGGCTCGATGCAAAGCAGATCATGGAGAAAGCGAAAAGCAGAGATATGCTGCAAAAACCGGAAAGCGAGTATACGGAACGTGAAATATATTCGTTTATTTTCCAACCCGGTTTTTCCACGAAAGATACGGTAACAGAATTTTCCGGTCGCGGAGTCGGAATGGATGTGGTTAAAAACAGTCTGGAAAAAATTGGCGGAATCGCAACGATAGACAGCGAATTGGGCAAAGGGACAACCATTACATTCAAAATACCGCTCACACTTGCAATCATATCCGGCATGCAACTGAAAGTGGGAGATTCGGAATTCACTTTACCGATCAATAATATTCAACAGGCATTTAAAGCAAATGCAAGCAATATCACGCACGATGTGAATATGCGCGAAATTGTTATGTTGCGAAATGAATACTATTCGGTCGTGCCGCTGCACAGTATTTTCGGTGTGCCGACGGAGGTGACGAATATTGAAGAAGGTATTTTGATTTTAGTCGATGCAGGAACCAAACGCTACTGTATTTTTGCGGATGCATTGCTTGGGGAACAACAGATCGTTGTGAAACAACTGCCTATTTATCTGAACAAGTTCAATGTGAAAGATGCCGGTATTACAGGATGTGCAATTCTTGGCACGGGGAATATCAGTCTGATATTGGACGTATCGAAACTACATCAGCTCGGGGCATGAGAACAGAGGGTGAAAATTGATGACGGAGGCAGAATATGATTTCTCTGAGCGATCAGGAATTTGCTGAAATAACAGCGTTTATGAAAGACAACTATGGCATTGATCTGCGTAAAAAAAGGCAGTTGATCGAATCCCGCATGCATTCTGTTCTACTGAAAAAAGGGATGAATAATTTTTCGGATTATTTCAATCTGATCCGATCAAAGGACGAAGACGAGATTTCGTTGTTAATCAACAAACTAACAACGAATCATACCTACTTTTACAGAGAACCGACCCATTTTGATTTTATGAAAGAAGTATTCCTGCCGCAGCAAAAAATGCAAAACACGGCAAAAGATATGCGTATCTGGAGTGCGGGATGCTCTTCGGGAGAAGAGGCATATACTGCGATCATGCTGATGCACGAGTTCTTCGGGATGGAGCGTTCAAAGTGGGATTACAAAATCTTGGCGACCGATATTTCGACGGCTGTACTGAATGCCGCAAAAACAAATAAGTACGAAGAAGACGGACTGAAAAATCTGCCGGGCGGATGGCTGAACCGTTATTTTATCCGCAGTGAAAAGGGAAATTATACGCTGAGCAGCGAAGTGACGGACGAAGTTGTATTTCGGACGTTTAATCTGATGGATCGATTGGAGTATAAAAAACCGTATGATCTGATCTTTTGCAGAAATGTTATGATATACTTTGATTTGGAGACAAAGACAGAATTGGTGAATAAATTTTATGATGCGCTGAAGCCGGGAGGTTATCTGTTTATCGGACACTCCGAATCTATTCAGCACGGCAGAACGAAATTTCAATATATTCAACCGTCGATCTACCAGAAAGGCAGGGTTTGAGTATGACCGACAAAAAAATAAGAGTACTGATTGTAGACGATTCGATTTTTTTTCGGACCGCCTTAGAAAAGATACTTACTGAAAATCCCAATATTGAAGTAGCCGGTCAGGCAAGAAATGCATATGAAGCGGAAAAGAAAATCAAAGAACTGCTTCCCGATGTTGTTACGCTTGATGTGGAAATGCCGGGATTATCCGGAACCGAGTTTGTAAAGAAAATCATGCCAATTCATCCGTTGCCGATTATACTGGTCAGTTCGTTGAATATCACCGTATTTGAAGCGTTGGCATCGGGTGCAGTCGATTTCGTACGAAAACCGAATGCAAAAATTGACAATGACATGAATCAGTTTTACAGAGAACTGACGAACAAAATCGGGATTGCTTCTCATGCAAAAGTAAAAAAACCCACGCCAATCAATTTTTCTCCCGAAAGTGCGCTGAAACTCACTGGTGTGATGTCCGATAAACGCATCATTGCGATCGGGGCTTCTACGGGAGGAACAGAAGCGACGCTTGAAGTCTTGAAACGCCTGCCTGTTGACGTGCCGGGGATATTGGTAACGCAGCATATGCCTCCGAATTTTACAAAAATGTATGCGCAGAGATTGGATAAAATCTGTGCGATCAAGGTTTCGGAAGCAGAAAACGGCGAACGTGTCGAAAAAGGACATGCGTATATTGCGCCCGGGAACAAGCAAATGACACTGGAAAAAGACGGTCGCGGATATTATATCCGATGTGTGCCGGGTGAGAAAGTCAGCGGACATTGTCCGTCAGTGGATGTGCTGTTCCATTCGGTTGCCGAAAAAGCCGGAGAGAATGCGATCGGGATTATTATGACAGGGATGGGCAAAGACGGTGCGGAAGGATTATTGCAGATGCGCCGCAAAGGGGCATATACCATCGGTCAGGATAAAGAAACGTGTGTCGTTTATGGTATGCCGATGGTTGCATTTAATGTCGGAGCAGTGACCGAGCAGGTCGCAGTGGAAAATATTGCTTCGGTTGTAATACACCGTCTGAATTTGTAAGGGAAAGTTTCTTAAGCGTAAGCAGGAATGGGTTGTTAGAACCGAATAAATATTCGGTTCTTTTTTTTTGTGAGTTTTCAGAAAATACCCAAATCGCTTTCATTGAAACGAACAGGACACTGCGGCAGATGGGGCATTGTGGACATTATGAATAATTATGCACTACAATATGCGAATATGCATATTGTCACATTGTATATAATATATACAATGTGACATATGCCTTATGTAAAAGCTTTATCAATAAAATTGAAGGATTCAATTTTTATAGGAATTATTGCATAAATATTATTTTTTCTCAGTTATTGATATAAGTTTTTCGTTCTTTCGGTCGAAATATATGCTACAGAGAAATCGATCAGAGTATTAAGCATATTGACTGCAAGCTGCATGCAATGCTTTCCCTTTGAGCATCGCATGCGCAGAAGTGCAATGGTATCAGTATCTGATCCAACAGGAGGCAAAATGAAACAGAAAAAAGAATTCGGAAGTGTTCGCTCGGCAGGAACGAGTTTAAAATTCAAAATGGTATTGTTTTTATCGAGTATGATCGTGATATGCGCAGGAGGATTGATCTTATTTTCTTATGTATATTCGCAAAAATCGCTGCAGGGGGCGATTGAAGATTCACTGACGAAGCTTTCGCAAGAAGCATCTCAGAGTATGGATCAGAAGATCGAAACATACTTTACGGAAGCAACTGTGTTGGCGAGCAATGACGTATTCAAATCAGCGCAGCCGAATATCGCAACGATCGCAGCATTGGCGAATAGCAATATGGCGGTAACGGATACTATATCCATGTTCTTACTGGATGCAAGCGGAAATACCGTGTATTCCACAGCCGGATCAACGGCAAATTATGCGGACAGAGTCTATTTCCAACAAGCGGTACAGGGGAAAGAATCTATTTCCGATCCGATCATCAGTAAAGTGGACGGCTCAATGATTATGGTCATCGCCGTACCTGTCAAAAATGCTGCAGGAAGCATCATCGGCGTGCTGTGTACCGTGAAAGATGCCACCGCTCTGAGCAATGATATCATCGATATCACATACGGGGAAACCGGTTATGCCTATATTGTCAGTAAAGATGGTACTATCATTGCGCATCCGGATACGGAAAAAGTGATTGCACAGGAAAATGTATTGACATCAACAGATCCCGAACAGGCATCCTTGATTGCGCTGACACAGAAAATGGTAAACGGTGAAAGTGGCGTGGGGCAGTATACCTATGATAACAACACAAAATTCATGGGATACGCACCGCTTCAGAATGCGAGTTGGTCGCTCGCGATCAGTGCTCCGAAAACGGAAGTTTTTGCGAGTATTTATGCTTTGGAAAAGATTTTGATTCTGGTCGGAATATTCGCTGTTGTTCTTGGTGTCGGTGTAGCGTACTATATTGCAAATATCGTCGTCAAACCGATCAAGATATCGGCGGGATACGCACTGACAATGGCGGAAGGTGATTTCACTGCAGATATTTCGGAAGAAATGATCAAACGCAAGGACGAAATCGGGAGCCTGGCGAAAGCATTCCTCAAAATGTCAAACGGTTTGGATCGGGCACTGAGCAATATCAAAACAGCTGCAGAGCAGGTTTCTGCGGGCGCGCATCAAGTGTCGGATTCAAGTATTTCATTGTCACAGGGTGCAACGGAACAGGCGAGTTCCATCGAAGAACTGTCTGCATCCATCGAAGAAATTGCTGCACAGACAAAACAGAACGCAGACAATGCGAGGCAGGCAAACGAACTTTCCGTGCATACCAAACAGAATGCGGATGCAGGCAGTGCGCAGATGCAGCAGATGCTCGGCGCAATGGAAGATATCAATACCTCATCAAACAATATCTATAAAATCATCAAAGTGATTGAGGACATTGCGTTCCAGACCAATATCCTGGCATTGAACGCAGCGGTGGAAGCAGCCCGCGCGGGACAGCACGGAAAAGGATTTGCGGTGGTAGCGGAAGAAGTAAGAAATCTTGCGGCACGCTCATCGAAAGCTGCGCAGGAAACAACAGATATGATTCAGGATTCGATCACGAAGGTGGAAGAAGGCTCCAAGATTGCGGAATCGACATCCTCCGCACTCAACGAGATTGTGGATCAGATTGAGCGTGTGGCGGCATTGGTGGAAGATATCGCAAACGCCTCCAATGAACAGTCGATCGGTATCAGTCAGATCAATGAGGGGATCATGCAGATATCTTCCGTCGTTGAATCCAATTCGGCGGTTGCGGAAGAAAGCGCGGCATCGAGTGAAGAGCTTGCAGGACAGGCGCAGCTGCTGAACGAGCAGGTGGAACAGTTCACGCTGCGTGACGGAAACTATGTTGAAAAAGTGCATACTTCGAACAATCAGCCGCAAAAAGAGAAGAAAAATCAGAACTTCAGTGATGATTCCAAGTATTAATTCAAAATACAGACTTGGCAGAGAAGAGAAATCGGTTTCCGGTTTCTCTTCTTTTTTTGCGTTCGAGTGTAATTGAAAAATGTGATACAGTAAAATATTGTAATATTTTTTTTAAATCAGTAATTTTTTTTAAAAACCTGTCGAAAATAATAGATAGAATTAACAAGCGTTATTGTGTAAATCCGACAGAAAACCTGATCAGGAATGGTAATGTGCTGAATTTGACATCAATACGGAATAAGGGAAGGCATAAAAAGGAGTCAGAAATGAAAGAAAAGAAGCAGAAAAATCAAACTGCCAAGGCGGTTAAAAAAAGTTTGAAGGTTGTCGTGATATTGACAATTTCGGTAATGATGATCGTTATCTGTGCAGGGTTGACAATCGTGTCAAGTTATTTTTCACAAAAATCGCTGCAGGCGTCGATCGAAGAGTCATTGACAAAACTTTCGGAAGAAGCTGCGCAGAATATGGATCAGAAAATCGAAACATACTTTGCGGAAGCAACTGTATTGGCGAGCAATGACGTATTCAAATCAACGCAGCCGAATATCGCAATGATCGCAGCATTGGCGAATAACGATATGGCGGTAACCGACACCACATCCATGTTCTTTCTGGATGCAAGCGGAAATACCGTGTATTCCACAGCAGGGTCAACGGCAAATTATGCGGACAGAGTCTATTTCCAACAAGCGGTACAGGGGAAAGAATCTATTTCCGATCCGATCATCAGTAAAGTGGACGGCTCAATGATTATGGTCATCGCCGTACCTGTCAAAAATGCTGCAGGAAGCATCATCGGCGTGCTGTGTACCGTGAAAGATGCCACCGCTCTGAGCAATGATATCATCGATATCACATACGGGGAAACCGGTTATGCCTATATTGTCAGTAAAGATGGTACTATCATTGCGCATCCGGATACGGAAAAAGTGATTGCACAGGAAAATGTATTGACATCAACAGATCCCGAACAGGCATCCTTGATTGCGCTGACACAGAAAATGGTAAACGGTGAAAGTGGCGTGGGGCAGTATACCTATGATAACAACACAAAATTCATGGGATACGCACCGCTTCAGAATGCGAGTTGGTCGCTCGCGATCAGTGCTCCGAAAACGGAAGTTTTTGCGAGTATTTATGCTTTGGAAAAGATTTTGATTCTGGTCGGAATATTCGCTGTTGTTCTTGGTGTCGGTGTAGCGTACTATATTGCAAATATCGTCGTCAAACCGATCAAGATATCGGCGGGATACGCACTGACAATGGCGGAAGGTGATTTCACTGCAGATATTTCGGAAGAAATGATCAAACGCAAGGACGAAATCGGGAGCCTGGCGAAAGCATTCCTCAAAATGTCAAACGGTTTGGATCGGGCACTGAGCAATATCAAAACAGCTGCAGAGCAGGTTTCTGCGGGCGCGCATCAAGTGTCGGATTCAAGTATTTCATTGTCACAGGGTGCAACGGAACAGGCGAGTTCCATCGAAGAACTGTCTGCATCCATCGAAGAAATTGCTGCACAGACAAAACAGAACGCAGACAATGCGAGGCAGGCAAACGAACTTTCCGTGCATACCAAACAGAATGCGGATGCAGGCAGTGCGCAGATGCAGCAGATGCTCGGCGCAATGGAAGATATCAATACCTCATCAAACAATATCTATAAAATCATCAAAGTGATTGAGGACATTGCGTTCCAGACCAATATCCTGGCATTGAACGCAGCGGTGGAAGCAGCCCGCGCGGGACAGCACGGAAAAGGATTTGCGGTGGTAGCGGAAGAAGTAAGAAATCTTGCGGCACGCTCATCGAAAGCTGCGCAGGAAACAACAGATATGATTCAGGATTCGATCACGAAGGTGGAAGAAGGCTCCAAGATTGCGGAATCGACATCCTCCGCACTCAACGAGATTGTGGATCAGATTGAGCGTGTGGCGGCATTGGTGGAAGATATCGCAAACGCCTCCAATGAACAGTCGATCGGTATCAGTCAGATCAATGAGGGGATCATGCAGATATCTTCCGTCGTTGAATCCAATTCGGCGGTTGCGGAAGAAAGCGCGGCATCGAGTGAAGAGCTTGCAGGGCAGGCACAGCTGCTGAACGAGCAGGTGGAACAGTTCACGCTGCGTGACGGCAACTATGTCGAAAAGGTGAAGACTTCGGACAATCAGCCGCGAAAAGAGAAGAAAAATCAGAACGTCAGTGATGATTCCAAGTATTGATTTATAAAGTTGGATATCACAAAAGAAACCGCGTCATATTGAGTGACGCGGTTTTTTGAATACGAAGATTATGATATTGATCGGTATTTCAAAGCAGTTTTCTCAGTCGTTTTCTCAGTCGTTTTGGTTGATCAGTTTGAGTTTATAGTTCAGCATAAATTCCGATGTCGTAAATTGTTTATAGAATATTTTTTTCATGCGTTCCATGACAAGCTGTCCGGATTGATAATTGACGGTCGGCAGCAGAAGCGCGTATTGATAAGGACTGAAGCGCGCAATGGTATCCCCTTTGCGCAAGTTCAGTTTCAGAACCATTACCAACTCGTTCATCATTTTATCCAAGCGTATCGGATCAAGCGCGGTGTTGTCGATATTATCCAATGAAACGAGCGCAAGGAACATCGAGGTGCCCAAGCGTTTCAGATTACGCATGTTGATGCGATAAATATCCTTGAAGATCGCATATTCACATACAAATGCACCCGCATCGTCATCATCTTTTTCGAGCAGATCATTCAGAATGGTATCAATGTTGCCGCCGGAAGTGCGTTCAATTGCGATCAGTTTTTTATAAAAGTCGAGTATTTCGTCGGAAGGTTTCATACCAAGGTAAGTATAGTGCATACCGATGGTACATTTATATTGCTCAAGTGCTTCTTTATTTTTACCGAGATTTACAAGCGCGACCATCAGTTCCAGATTGAGCGTGGAATCAAAAGCATCGATTTCGAGCCCTTTTCTGCACACATGGATAATATCTTCATAACGTTTTTCTTCTTTCAGCATGAGGATATACTTTTGCAGCGCATTCAGATATAGGTTGTGGTAATGCATGCTTTTGGGAATCACCCAAGCTTCCAGATTCGAATGGGGAAGAAGATCTCCCTGGTATAAGTGAAGAACTCTCTCAAAACAATTTTCTGCCTGCGGCGTCAATTCGTTGTATGACTTGATTTCCGTGCACAGATGTTCCAATTCGTAAACATCAATTGCTGTTTGTATGGACTCATTCCACGTATAGTAGCTGCCTTTGGTGAGGATCATATCACTTAATTCAAACTGCTTCAGATCGGCACGAAGACGGCTGATCAGTGTTTTTAACGAACTTTCCGGATTGGTATTATCGTTGGTTGGCCATAAAACATCAAAAAGATCAAATGCGGAAACATCTTTATTCCTGTTCAAAATAAAGAATTCAAGTAATTCAAGTTTCTTTTTCGAGTTTCCCAATTTTTCTATGATATCATGACCGTCGACAAGAATCATGAACTTGCCGAGCATATAAATTTCGATTTCAGGCATGCAACCACCCCCTTTTCCCTGCTTACATTGTAACATTGATTTTATTGATTCTCAATCATTTTTATATATTTCGGAAAACTTGGCTTTCTGATTAATCGAGTAATGAAAGGGAATATGCACTGCGTGAAAGCATCGGCAGGGGGGTAGAAAGTATTTGTTTTGCAACGGCGGGGTCTGTGAGCCAAGATTTGTAAGTTTGTTCGGTCAGTACGAGCGGCATGCGATTGTGGATCATGGCAACGGAATCATTCGCCTGCCCGGTCAGAATCACGAAACGTTCCACACCGTCAAATGACGCGTACAGTCCTGCCATATAAAGGATCGATTGTCCCGGCATCTCAAATAAATACTGTTTTCCTGTGCTTTTCTGCCACTCGAAAAAGCCGCTTGAGGGAATGGCACAGCGTCCAAAATCAAGCGAGGTGCGAAACATCGGCTTTTGTGCCGCACTTTCTCTTCTGGCATTGATAATCAGCCTTTTTCCTTCAAATCCGGGGTAGCCCCAAGTGAGAAACTTTACTTTGATCTGATTATCCTGTGCGAATAAGACAGGCGCATAGCTCGAAGGAGCGACTTGCCCGTCGGCAAAGCTCACGGCGTTTGGATCGTTTCCTGCCGCTTCGCGTATCGTTTCATAATATTCATGATCATTGTCGAAAAGGAATAAATATCTTCCGCACATCGTTTTGCCTGTGCCTGCCTTTCTGCAGAGAGTGCATTGTTGTTTTTTCTTTATTCCATTATAGCAGAAAACAATTCAGTGCGAAGTCGTTTGTAACGCACGCAAATCCGATTGAGAAATACGGACAATTCATCAAAATAAAGACGGAAGCATATGATATAATAAATAAAAGAAAACGCGTTTATAATGCAACCTTAGGAGGAAACATGGAAACCAGACCGTATGTATCGTGGGAGCTGATCGGAGATTTTATGCAGGCAGCATTCGAGAAAATCGGAGTGCCGAAAGAGGATGCCGCAATTTGTGCCGATATATTGATGGAAAGCGACAGACGGGGCATCGAGAGCCACGGCTGCAATCGCTTCAAACCGATTTATATCGATCGCATCAATGCGGGAATACAAAAACCGGTAACGGAATTTGAAATACTCAAAGAAACGCCGACGACGGCTGTGGTTGACGGACATGACGGTATGGGTATGGTGGTTGGATACAAGGCGATGCGTATGGCGATTGAAAAAGCGAAAAAATACGGGATGGGAATGGTTGCCGCACGCAATTCGACCCACTACGGAATTGCGGGATATTACGCGACCATGGCAACGAAAGAAAACATGATCGGTATCACCGGTACGAATGCGAGACCGTCGATTGCGCCGACGTTCGGTGTGGAAAATATGCTGGGTACCAATCCGCTGACCGTCGGGATGCCGACTGACGAAGACTTCCCGTTTGTGTTGGACTGCGCAACGAGCATCACGCAGCGCGGGAAAATCGAATATTACGAACGCATCGGTAAGGACACGCCTGCGGGTATGGTGATCGGACGGGACGGAAAAGCCATGACTGACAGCGAACAGATTCTTGTCGATCTGACAAAAGGCGAAGCAGCACTGGCTCCGCTCGGCGGTATCGGCGAAGAGCTTGCGGGATATAAAGGCTACGGCTATGCGACAGTGGTTGAAATATTATCTGCCGCACTGCAGGCAGGCAATTATTTGAAAATGCTCACAGGCATCGGCGAACAAGGAGAAAAGGTGCCGTATCATTTGGGACACTTCTTTATCGCAATTGATACCGAAGCATTCCTCGGTTCCGAGTCGTTCAAAAAAACGGCAGGAGATATCCTGCGCGAACTGCGTGCGTCCCAAATTGCTCCGGGGGAAGCTCGTATTTACACCGCAGGAGAAAAAGAATATCTGAGCTGGCTGGAACGAAAAGACAAGGGTGTTCCTGTCGGCGATGCCGTGCAGAAGGAACTGATCGAAGTTCGGAATGCGCTTAACCTTACGCACCGTTTTCCATTTGAAATATAAAACTGTCCAAAACATTATTGCTGACTTCGTCGCTTGCAAACGAGTGAATCGGCAGGAAAAAATGAGAACACAGCGGCTGATCTGTATTCGGTCGGTGTGTTCTTTCGTCTGATGTGGGGATTTTTTCGATATCATACCTGATAAAATAATTAAACTATGCTTAAAACATGGCTATTTTCAGCGATTGGGTATAAAATTATTACAACCGTTCATTGTATCAGCCCTTGTATGAAATGAATGGGTCCAATATTCGAAAGTATTGTGATCCCGATGTGTTATTTCAATAAGGAGTGCTCTGATGAAGTAACACAGAATAGGGGATTGGCAGAACGCCAAAAGGAGAAGCGATGGAAGAAGTGAAGTTACAGGCAACGGAAAGAATCAATAAAAGGGGAAAATTTAAGGAAAGCGGATTTGTGCCCGGCGTATTATACGGGGACGGAACGGAAGGTTCCGCAGCTGTGAAATTTGAAACGTCAGAACTTGTTCGAATCCTCACTGCCCACGGTGCGAATGCGAAAGTATCGGTGGTATACAACAAAAACAAGAACCCGGGCATGATCAAAGAAATACAAAGAGAACCCGTTTCGGGACGCATTATTCATGTGGATGTGCAAATCATGTCTAAGGAACATATACAGAGCTTTAAAGTTCCGTTGGTGTTTGTCGGCGAAGGTGAATTGAAAAACAGACTGTTGACACTGAAAATACACAAAAACGAAGTGAACCTGAACGGCACGCTGAATATGATGCCGGAGTCAATTGAAATTGATGTTTCGCAAAAAGCACTTGGAGATAAAATTACGCGCAAGGATTTTAAACTAAACAAAAAAATTAAAATCGAAGATGCTGAAGATGACATCTATGCTGCGGTTGTGCAGGGCTATGCAGTTGCTGAAGCAGCTGAATAGTCTGTATCCGGTATTTCGGGCTGCCTTCAATCACTTTTCGATCGTACGGTTCGGTTGATCGGAGGTATCTCGTCCGACTTTTGAGTAAGATTATGATCAGAGATCAACACGGGGCTTAACGCACCGTGTTTTTTTTGCGGGATGAAAGTTGACTGTAATGAAGAAAATATAGGAATGAGAAGTGAATCGTATGCGAACATAGCAGGATGCCTGATCAGATTCAAAATATATCGCATCTTTGGGTGTCAATTCCCGGTTGTAAACCTTTTCCGTTATATTTTAATCTTTCAATCGTTGCTTTTTCTTCTTTTCCCATGATACAATACATTATGCAAGGGCGCAGCCGAAAGGTTGCGCTTTTCTTGTTCATTCCGGGAGGAGGAAGATTCATGGATCATCGTATTGCGGTATTGACAGATAAGGAAAACAGAACAGTGCCTGCGGAAGAATGCGTCAGTGTACAGATTTATCGGAAGGGATCTTCCGAGTGGTATGTGGAAAAAGCAATAGCGTGGAGCATCGGCGATGCTTCAGATATGGTGATCATTCGCAATCGGGTGCGGGAACTGATTGAACAGCTCGGTGAGTGCAGGATACTGATCTGTCGCAAAATGAGTGGAGTGGCTTATCATATATTTGAAAAACACGGCTTTGAAATTTTTGAGGCGGAAGAGATCGTGGATGGGATTTTTGAGCAGATTTTAGCTGATCTGGATGAAGCGGAAGAAGCGGCGCAAGCGTTGCGTAACATTCCGAAAGAGCCGGTCTGTCCGAATGATGATGGGGTTTATTATCTGAATCTGATGGAATTGCAGCAGCAGTTCCCTGAAATATCTTCCAAAAAAGCGATGCTGCATTTTATGGAAAGCACAGTATTTTACCGATTTGAACTGATCTGTAATCATTTGCCTCCCTGGACAGAAGAATTGATGCAGAGAAAGAACTATGGGTACACGACAGAGATACTCGATGATACCGCAAAGCGGTACATCATTACACGAAAGGCGTGTTACGAATGATGAAAATAGATAGAAAAGACTGGAAAGGTATTGCCAGAACCGAAACATACGATAACGGCACAATGAAAGAATTGACCTTAGAAGCCGAAAATGAGATCAAAACCGTATGCGGCACATTGATACCGAAATATACGGATGAGCAAGTGAGACAAAAATATATCAGTTCAGTCAGTTTCTATGAAGACGGTTCGATCAAGCGACTCGCATTGGAAACACAGACGATGATCGAAACACCGATCGGCAGTTATCCTGCGGAATGCGTGATCTTTTATCCGAACGGCGCGCTCAAGCATTTTTTTCCGCTCAATGGGAAACTCAGCGGATATTGGACAATCGAGGATGAGACAGCGCTCAGCGAAGAATTGCAGTTTCACCTGTCTGTCGGTGCCTTCAAAGTGCGCATCATCGGCGTAACATTCTATGAGTCCGGTGCACTGAAATCTTTCACGTTGTGGTCCGGAGAAGAAATCGTGATCAATACCAATGTGGGTCTGTTCCCGGTGCAGATCGGATTTGCGCTCTATGAATCCGGAGAGATCAAGTCATTGGAGCCTGCTTATCCGATTCCGATTGTTACACCGCTCGGAAATGTGACGGTTTATGACGAACATGCAATCGGGATTGAAAGTGACGACAATTCGCTGAAATTCGATCAGCTCGGCAATATAATAGGGTTTACCTCATCATATTGCAGTATTGCGGTATTCTGTGCGGACGGCTCAAAAAAAGTGATTGCGCCATCGTTTGCCCCGAGTATGACCGATGATGATGCAATGGAAAAAATACCATTGACTGTGCGCATCATCGGAGACAAAGTGGTGATTGACAACGGTGAAACCGCAGAGGAATTTTCTTATGCGGCGGATCAATTTGTCATCCGAAAAGAGTATGAGACGGATTTTAAACCGCACAGCGGATGCACCGGCGGAGATTGTTCTTCTTGCAGCTCTTGTCATTTTTAGGTGTCGGATCAAGTCAAAGCAGGTATTGTGTAAATTTTTTATCTTAATGAAAAAAAGATTTGACAAAATTTTGAGTACTTGATATAATCACAGACACACAATCAATGATATAATGTGAATATACGAATATACATAAATAAATAAAATAATATTTATATATACATTGTATAATAAAGAAAAGTCCATATATACTTAATAAATGAAAAGTTAAGACAACGAGGTCTTCCTACGGGAGGATCTCGTTTTCATTTTATAAACAGGAGGTACCACTATGAGACAAGTGGCAATTTATGGAAAAGGCGGGATCGGGAAATCAACGACTACCCAGAATCTGACAGCCGGCTTGGGGGAAATGGGAAACAAAATCATGATCGTCGGTTGCGACCCGAAAGCGGACTCAACCCGATTGATCCTCGGAGGATTGGCACAGCAGACTGTGCTCGATACCCTCAGAGAAGAAGGGGAAGACATTGAACTGGATCTGGTATTGAAAAAAGGATTCGCGGATATCAAATGTGTGGAATCAGGCGGACCGGAACCCGGTGTGGGATGCGCAGGACGCGGTATCATCACAGCCATCGGGCTTTTGGAAAAGCTCGGTGCGTATGAAGCGGATTTGGACTATGTATTTTACGATGTACTCGGGGACGTTGTGTGCGGGGGATTTGCAATGCCGATCCGTGAAGGAAAAGCACAGGAAATCTACATTGTAGCCAGCGGCGAAATGATGGCGCTGTATGCAGCAAACAATATTTCAAAAGGGGTGCAGAAATACGCAAGGACGGGCGGTGTCCGATTGGGCGGTATTATCTGCAACAGCAGAAAAGTCGACGGGGAATCGGAACTGGTCAGCGCTTTTGCGAAAGAGCTCGGCAGCCAGATGATCCACTTCGTACCCAGAGACAATATGGTACAGCGTGCAGAAATTCATAAGAAAACAGTAATAGAATTTGATCCGACTTGCGGGCAAGCGGATGAATATAGATCTTTGGCAAAGAAAATTGACGGCAATGATATGTTTGTTGTACCGAAACCGCTTTCTCAGGAACGGCTGGAAGCGCTCTTAATGGAACACGGATTAATGGATATTTAAGGAAGAGAGGAAGAAAATTATGATATTAATCAGAGCGATTATCAGACCCGAAAAAGCAGGAGCGGTACTGTCAGAATTGATGTCGGCAGGCTTTCCTGCAGTAACGAAATCGGACGTGTTCGGACGCGGCAAACAAAAAGGGATCGTCATAGGCGATGTGCAGTATGACGAGATTCCGAAACAAATGCTGATGATGGTCGTCAATGACGATGAAAAAGACGATGTTGTGAAAGTAATTTTGCGCATTGCACGAACAGGCGAAAAAGGGAACTACGGCGACGGAAGAATCTTCGTCAGTCCCGTATTGGATGCATACACGATCAGCACGGGAAAACAGGGACTGTAAGGAGGAGGAAACCATGAAAGAAGTAATGGCTTTTATCCGAGTCAATAAAGTGAACACAACAAAAGAAGCGCTTGCCAAAGCAGGCTTTCCCGCTTTCGTATGCAGACCGTGCATGGGCAGAGGAAAGAAAGGGCTGAATGCCGATTTGCTCAAACTCGTAATGGAAACGGGTGAACTTCCCGTCTCCAACGTAGGCGAGTCGATGACGGAAGGCGCAAGACTCATACCGAAACGATTCTTTACGATCGTTGTGGAAGACAAAGATGCGGACACTGTCGTGAAAACAATCATTCATGCAAATCAGACAGGCAACCCCGGCGACGGAAAAATATTCGTGCTGCCGGTAACGGAAACGTATCAAGTCAGAACCGGCGAAACGATTCTGTAGCGAAGGAGGCGAATACCAAATGAAAGAACGCGATAAAGTACTGGATCAGTACGCAGCGAAAGTATATAAAAACAGAAAAGAACATATCATACAAGTCGAAGACGGCGCCGACGAACTGCAGATCTCAGCCAATACCCGTACCATACCCGGGATCATGACGAACCGCGGCTGCTGCTACGCAGGATGCAAGGGCGTTGTGCTGGGACCTCTGAAAGATGTGCTGACACTGACACACGGACCGATCGGATGCGGATATTATTCATGGGGAACGAGACGCAACAAAGCGAAGACCGACAGCGGAGAAAACTTTATTCAGTACTGTTTTTCGACCGATCTGCAAGAGCCCGATATTGTGTTCGGGGGCGAAAAAAAGCTGCGAAAAGCGATTGAAGAAGCGATGGAACTGTTCAACCCCAAGTGTATTTTAATCTGCTCAACCTGTCCCGTGGGTCTGATCGGGGATGATATTCACGCAATCGCGTCGGAAGCGGAAAAGAAATACGGCATTACCTGTGTGGCATTCAGCTGCGAAGGGTACAAAGGCGTCAGCCAAAGCGGCGGACACCATATCGCAAATAACGGACTGATGAGACATGTCATCGGAACGGGGGATATGCCGGCAAGCAAAAATTTCAAAGTCAATATTCTCGGCGAATACAATATCGGGGGTGACGGATGGGAAACGGAACGTCTGCTCAAACGCATCGGGTACGAAGTGGTGGCTGTGTTTACCGGCGACGGGAGCTATGAAACGCTGAAAAATGCGCACACTGCCGATTTGAACCTGGTGATGTGCCATCGTTCGATCAACTACATCGCAGAAATGATGCATGTGAAATACGGCATCAACTGGCTGAAAGTCAACTTCATCGGTATTGAATCAACGATTCAGACGCTTCGGGATATGGCTGAATTTTTCGGAGATGCCGAACTGTCTGCCAGAACCGAAGAAGTGATCGCAGACGAACTGGCGGCAATTGCGGAAGCAAGAGTATATTTCAGAGAAAAACTCGAAGGCAAAACGGCGGCTCTTTATGTCGGCGGATCGCGCGCACATCACTATCAGACACTGCTTGAAGATTTCGGTGTAACAACAGTGCTTGCCGGGTACGAATTTGCCCACAGAGATGACTACGAAGGACGGGATGTGATTCCGAACATCAAGGAAGATGCCGACAATAAAAACATTGAAAGCATGACAGTGGAAGCGGACCCGAAAAAATACAAAGTATTCCTCAGTCCGGAGCGCTACGAAGAACTCAAAGACAAGATTCCGCTCGAATACTACCGAGGGATGATTCATGACATGAAGACGGGTAGTATCATTGTGGACGATTTGAACCAGTTTGAAACGGACGAGTTCATTCGACTGCTGAAACCGGATCTTTTCTTCTCCGGCATAAAAGACAAATATTCGATCCAAAAAACAAATACGGTATCCAAGCAGCTGCATTCTTACGATTACAGCGGACCGTATTCGGGATTCAACGGGGCAATGAATTTTGCCAGAGATATTACGATGGGTCTTTACACACCGGTATGGCAGTTTGTTATGCCGCCATGGAAAACAAAATCAACCTTAACCGCAACACTGGCAGGAGGTGAGGCATAAATGTTAGAACTGACACCAAAAGAAATCGCGGAGCGAACCGCACTCAGAATCAATCCCTGCAAGACTTGTCAGCCGGTCGGGGCAATGTATTGCGCTTTGGGCGTGCATTCCTGTATGCCGCACAGCCATGGTTCACAGGGGTGTGTATCGTATCACCGCACATTTTTGTCCAGACATTTTAAGGAGCCCGCAATCGCATCGACCAGTTCCTTCACAGAAGGCGCGTCGGTATTCGGCGGCGGCAGCAATCTGAAAACCGGTGTCAAAAATGTATTCGAGATTTATGATCCCGAAATGATTGCCGTACATACGACCTGTTTGAGCGAAACGATCGGAGATGACGTCGGCAGTTACATTCTTGATATGGATCTTCCTGAGGGGAAAACGGTAGTTCACTGTAATACACCGAGTTATGTGGGCTCCCATATTACAGGATTTTACAACATGATGAGCGGGTTTATCAACTACCTGTCTCAAAAAAGCGGAGAAAGTAACGGAAAAATCGGAATTTTCCCCGGATTTGTCAACCCCGGCGATATTCGTGAGATCAAAAAAATCACCGAACTGATGGGCGTGCCCTATATCATGTTCCCGGATCAGAGCGGTGTGATGGATGCCCCGATGACAGGTACATACGAAATGTATCCGAAGGGCGGTACGACGCAGGACGAAATCATTTCTCTGGGCGACTGCGAAAAAGTGTTGGCGATGGGTCTTTTGACCAGCTTGGAGCCCGCAAATATGCTGCAGAGAAAATGTAAAGTGCCTTATGAAATGCTTCCTCTGCCGATCGGTATCGAAGCGACCGACCAGTTTGTTATGGAACTTTCGAAAATCAACCAGACGGTGGTTCCTGCGGCACTCGAAGAGGAGCGGGGGCAGCTTGTGGATGTGATGTTGGATGCGCATTTCTACTATTTCGCGAAAACATGCGCAATCTTCGGCGATCCCGATACCGTACTCGGTTTGACGAATCTTGTACTGGAAATGGGCATGATCCCGAAATATGTGATTACCGGTACGCCGGGTGAAGCCTTCACGCGCAGCGCAAATGCGTTGTTCGAAAAATTCGGCGTTAAAGACTGTGAAGCGAAAGCGGCTGCGGACTTGTTTGAACTTCATCAGTGGATTAAAAACAGCCCGGTCGATCTGCTGATCGGTACCAGCTACGGAAAACAGATCGCGAAGGCGGAGGACATTCCTTTCGTTCGTGCTGGCTTTCCCGTACTTGACAGATATGCGCATTCTTATTTCCCGATTGTGGGATACAAAGGTGCGTTGCGCATGGTAGAAAAAATCACCGATGCGCTGCTGGATCACAAAGACAGGATGTGTGCCGACGAAGACATGGATCTCGTCATGTAATGCAACAATATTAATTTCAGTGCCGAGGGAGGCAGCCAATGAGCGATGACAGAATTTTGGAAGAAAGAAAGAAATTTATACAAACAGGAAACGGCGGTTGTTCCAGCATTCAGTGCGACAGCGACAGTCTTTCCGGAGCGATCAGCCAAAGAGCGTGCGTCTATTGCGGCGCGCGTGTCGTGCTCAATCCGATTACGGATGCCTTCCATATCGTGCACGGACCAATCGGATGTGCCAGTTATACCTGGGACATCCGAGGAAGTCTTTCCAGCGGAAGCGATTTGTACCGCAACAGTTTTTCGACTGATCTGAGCGAACAGGATGTGGTGTTCGGCGGAGAAAAAAAACTGATTGCTGCCATTGACGAATTGATGGAAAAACATGAACCGAAAGTCATTTTTGTCTATGCGACCTGCATTGTGGGCGTTATCGGCGATGATGTCGAAGCGGTTTGCAAAGCCGCAGAGCAGAAATACGGCGTACGCGTCATTCCGGTTAAATCTCCCGGGTTTTCGGGAAACAAGTCATATGGATATCGTATGGCATGCAACGCGATTATGTCCCTCATTACCCCGCATATAACGCAGGCGAAAAAACACGGGGTTAACATCCTCGGGGATTTTAATCTTGCGGGAGAAATGTGGATTATCAAAAATTATCTGAAGAAAATCGGAGTGGACGTTGTCTCCACAATTACGGGAGATGCGAGCTACGAGAGCATCAGCAAAGCACCGGGTGCACAGCTCAATCTTGTGCAGTGTGCAGGCTCCATGACCTACCTTGCCAAGCGCATGGAAGAAGAAATGGGGATTCCGTTTATTAAAGTCAGCTTTTTCGGTATCGAAGACACATCGGCCTCCCTGATGAGGGTGGCGGAAGCAGTCGGAGACGAAGAAAGCATACGAAAGGCAAAGGTATTTACATCCGAGCAGGAAGAACTGCTGAAACCTTTTACGCAAACGCATTACGAAAATCTGGCAGGTAAAAAAGCGGCAATTTACGTCGGCGGCGGATTCAAAGCAATTTCTCTGATCCGTCAGTTTAACTCAATGGGCATACAGACCGTGGTCGTCGGAACACAGACAGGCAAACCCGACGATTACGAAGTCATCAGTCAGCTTGTGGATCAAGACACGATCGTTCTGGATGACGCGAACCCTGCGGAACTGGAACTGTTTATGAAAGAAAAAGGAGCGGATATTCTGGTCGGAGGCGTGAAAGAACGTCCGCTGGCATATAAGCTGGGCATCGCATTTTGCGATCACAACCATGAGAGAAAACATGCGCTTGCCGGATATGAAGGCGTCGTCAATTTTACAAATGAAGTCAACCAGTCAATCAACAGCCCGGTGTGGCAGTATGCGAATACGCCGCCCGAATTCTAGGAGGTCTGTCATGAGCATGAATTTAGTCAACCTGAATGTGAATCCCTGCAAAATGTGTATGCCGATGGGCAGTGTGAGCGCATTTTACGGGATTAAAGGCTGCATGACACTCCTGCATGGTTCGCAGGGTTGCAGTACTTATATCCGCAGACACATGGCGACACATTATAACGAGCCGGTTGATATCGCCTCCTCCTCTCTGACGGAAGAAGGCACGGTGTTCGGCGGCGAAAAAAACCTTATGAAGGGTTTGGAAAATCTGATTGCGCTCTATCATCCCGAAGTAATCGGCGTTGCGACGACCTGTCTTGCGGAAACGATCGGGGAGGATATTCCCCGCATGATCCGAGACTTTTATGAGATGCATCCCGAACTGAATGTGAAAATTATTCCGGTATCGTCTTCCGGATATTCGGGAACACAATACGAAGGTTTCTTTGCCGCACTTAAGGCAATCGTCACTTTCACTGAAATGAAAACAGAGAAACACAACAAAATCAATATTATTACGGGGATGATCAGCCCTGCCGATACGAGAGCACTCAAGCAAATGCTGGATTCGTTCGGACTGGAATATATTCTTCTGCCTGATCTGTCGGACAATCTGGACGGTGTGCATCGGGACGTCTATCAGCGTCTGCCGGAAGGCGGGACATCCATAGAAGATATCGCTATGATGGCAGGATCACGGCTGAGCATCGAACTCACCTCATTTGTCAGCGAAACTGCTTCTCCCGCAAAATATCTGTCCGATACGTACGGGGTGCCTTATGTGCGTTGCGCACTTCCCATCGGACTGCGTGCGACGGATGCGCTGATCAAAATACTGAGCGAGAACGGAGCGATACTGCCCGATTCGCTCAAAGCACAGCGCGGCAGATATCTGGATGCGATGGTTGATTCTCATAAATACAATGCGCAGGGAAGATCAGTCGTATTCGGCGAACCCGATTTTGTGTACGCGGTTTCGCGTCTGTGTTTGGAAAACGGACTGATCCCGGTGGTCGCCGCAACGGGAGCGAAATGCGAAGCCTTAAAGACAGCGCTTCAAGGAGAAATCAAAACGGTAGCCGGCAACTGGTATATCGACAAGGTCGTGATTGCAGACGATATCGACTTTGACAAAATCGAAGCATATGCGGTGAGCCACGAAGCAAATGTGATGATCGGCAATTCCGATGGCAGACGTATTGAAGAAAAACTGCATATTCCGCTGATCCGAAGTGCATTTCCGATTCATGACCACGTGGGAGGACAACGCATACGGACGTTATTTTACGACGGTTCGCTGGAACTGCTCGATCGGATTACCAATGCGATTCTGAGCGGGATCGAGCATAGTTTCCGAAGCGAACTATATGATAAATATTACCGTGACAAGCCCGAACCCGTCCTGCATACGGCGGAAAGCATCCGTGATCGAAACGCGGCAAAAAGCGAAACACACCCCTGCTTTAACGGGTGCGGAACCGGCAATGCGCGCATGCATCTGCCGATCGCGCCGAAGTGCAATATTCAGTGTAATTACTGTGTGCGAAAATTCGATTGTCCGAATGAAAGCCGTCCGGGTGTCACAACGCAGGTACTCAATCCTCAGGAAGCCTGCGAGAAGTATTTGCATATCAAAGAAAAAATGCCGAATCTGAGTGTAGTCGGCATAGCGGGTCCCGGAGATGCTTTGGCGGAATTCGAAAAGACAAAAGAAACGTTGCAGCTGATCCGAGAAAAAGATCCGGATGTTACATTCTGTTTATCGACAAACGGATTGCTGCTTCCGCAGTATGCACACGATCTGATTGCACTCGGCGTTTCTCATGTGACAATTACGATTAATGCAGTGGATCCGGCAATCGGAGCGAAAATATATCACCATATCAGTTATATGGGCGAAACCTATACCGGAGAAACAGCGGCTGCAATTCTGCTTTCCAACCAGTTGGCTGGGCTGAAAATGCTCGCGGAAGGCGGTGTGATCTGCAAAGTGAATATCGTCATGCTCAAAGGCATCAATGAGGAGCATATTCCGAAAGTCGTACAGAAAGTGAAATCGCTCGGCTGCGAAATTACGAACATTATGCAGATGATTCCTGTGGAGGGCAGCGCCTTTGAACATATGCCGCTGACCAGCCTGAAGGAAGTAACACAGATGCGCAAAGAGTGCGGCGTGATACTGAATCAGATGTATCACTGCAGACAGTGCCGTGCGGACGCTGTCGGAACATTGGACAATGACGAATCGTACAAATACAATGACTGTCTTGGAACAAAAGCCGCAGCGGCGGAGCCGCAAGTTTTTGAAGAAACCCATGCACCGATTCTGGTTGCTGTGGCATCCAAAGGCGGTGTGATGGTCGATCAGCATTTCGGGCAGGCATCGGATTTTTATATTTACGAATATCGTGACGGTAAAACGAAATTCAAAGAACGCCGCAGTGTGAATCGTTTTTGTGACGGTGCAGAGTTTTGTGACGGAAAAGGCGGCGGCAAACAGGAAGGCAAAATGGAAAAAATACTGGAGATCATCGATGACTGCGCGTGCGTCATTGCAATCCGCGTCGGAGAGTCTCCGAAAGAAAAACTGACGGCAAAAGGTATTCACACTTTAATGAGTTACGGACGTATCGAAGAAGCGGTGGCACAGGCAATTGAAGAATTAAAAATGGAAAACGGAAAGGAAACTGTATTATGATAGCACCGAAATACCATGTATTTCTCTGCACAAGCTGCAGAGCCAACGGCGTACAGAAAGGATTCTGCCATTCAAAAGGCAGTGTGGATCTGATCGGTCAGCTGATGGAGGAAATCGACGAAAATGATCTGTCCTCCGATGTGATGGTTACGAATACCGGTTGCTTTGGTATTTGCGATAAAGGACCGATTATGGTGGTGTATCCGGAAGGCACCTGGTACGGGAATCTGAATAACGATGCCATTACCCGTATTGTGACGGAACACTTTGAAGGCGGCAATAAAGTGGTCGAACTGGAAATCTGACATACGGCAATGATTCGAATTGAATGCCAATAACGGCGGCGTCGGATGCGCTTGATTCTGATTCCGACGCCGCATTGCGTATCATGCGTAAGGAGGCAATATGTATCTGATCGATGCAACATTGTGTTATCTGGATGCCGAACTCATCGATGTGTCCGAAATACGGAGGTTGGCACATGCTCTGGTCGAACTTGGTGTGGAATCTCTTTTGGTGACCCCGAAAATAGCGGAATGTCTGAATGGGTTTGAAAAACGCTGCCGCATTTTAATGCCTTATACCGCAAGAGGCGGAGCGGCAAAACTGAAGAATCTCTTTGATGCGGATGCATCGTTTGATACTGTTGCTGACGAGTCCTGCTTTTGCGGACTTTCTTATGCGGAGTGGCAGAAACAAAAGCGGGAAAAAGAGTGCGGTGACATCAAAATCATTTCGTCTGATGCCGATACGTTTTTTACGGATTATCCAACTGTATTCCAAGAATATACCCGCTCGTACAAAGAAGAGATATGTCTTGATTCGCATGAATCCGGCATTTTCGCAGGCGCATTGGCATATGAATGGATGGTTGCGGGCGGCAAAAATGTATTATCCGCCTTTTTGGGGCTCGGAGGGTATGCGCCGACGGAAGAACTTCTGGCAACGATGTATGTACACGGTTTGCTTCCCAAGACTGTTGACATGCGTCTGGTGCAGTCGATTGCCCGGCAGATTGAAAACGAGACACGGGTGCCGATTTCACCGCATAAAGCGGTGCTGGGAGAACATATCTTTTTTGTGGAATCAGGTATGCATGTCAACGGCATACAAAAATATACCTCTTGTTTTGAACCTTTTTCACCCGACAAAGTCGGATCGCAGCGCAAAGTGCTCATCGGTACGCATACAAGTCCGACAACGCTGGCACAAATTTTGGAACGTTACGGTATACTGGCAACAGAAACCGAGCGTGCCGAACTGATGCGTCAAATGCGCAGCTTTGCCCGAAACGGAAAACGGAATCCGGAAGAATCGGATATTGTTGATCTGTATTTAAAAATCAGAGGAGAGCGGACAGGATGAAACCGCGGATTGTACTGACAGATACAACGCTGCGCGATGGGGAGCAAAGCCCGGATATTGCATTTTCTTCCAAAATCAGATTGCAGATTGCAGATTTGCTTGTTGAATCCGGATTTCCCGTTATCGAAGCAGGCATTCCCGCCATGGGCAGCGATGAAAAAGATATGATTGCTCAGATATGCGAACGAAAAAAAAGCAGGAAGATATCTGTATGGAATCGGATGAACCGAACCGATATTGCGCATTCTTTTGATTGCGCGCCGGATATCATTCACCTCAGCGCACCTGCTTCGGACTTGATGCTGGAGCATTTGCTCCATAAAGACAGAAACTGGCTGCGCGGTGAATTAACCGATTGTGTCGGTTTTGCAAAAGGAAAAGGATATGAAGTGAGCGTCGGATTTCAGGATGCCTCACGTGCCGATCCGCGGTTTTTGCTCGAATTGTCCGAACTGTTGTCGGGGTTGGATGTCTGTACTGTCCGTCTCGCCGACACGGTCGGTATTTTTACGCCCGATATGATTCGGGATTATTTTACTTTTTTAACACAGAATTGTGAAATGAATTTCGGTATTCACACACACAATGATCTCGGGTTGGCTGTGGCAAATGCAGCAGCCGCCGCAAAGTACGGAGCGGTATCTTTGGATACGACGCTGTTTGGAATCGGGGAACGCGCAGGCAACTGCGATTCATATAGATTATCCGAAGCCATTGGGGAGTCATTCGGCATACACCCTTTGCGCAATCAACTCTTGCAGACAAAGGAAAAGGCGATGGCGCTCGTGTTTGCAGAGAATAACAGAAATGACTGGCTGACGGAATAATGATGAAATTGAGAGGGAAATAGGATGAAAAAACTTTGGAAAAAATCGGTCGTATTGTTTGCGGCTGTATTGATGATCGGTATGAGCGTTGCAGGATGTTCCTCTTCCGGAAGCGAACCGGTTGAATTGACGATTGCCGCTGCCGCAAGCTTAACGGATGTGATGGCAGATATACAGACTGCATATGCAGAAAAAGAATCGAATGTAACGCTGAACTTTACGTTTGCCTCATCCGGAAGTCTGCAGACGCAGATCGAGCAGGGTGCGGATGTCGATGTGTTTCTATCCGCCGCACTGAAACAGATGAAAACGTTGCAGGGTGAGAAACTGCTTCTGAATGATACCTATACGGAACTTCTTCAGAACAAAGTGGTGTTGATTGTACCTGCCGACAGTACGGCAAAAATAGATTCGTTTGACGATATCAATACCGATGCGGTTGCTCTTATCGGATTGGGCGAACCAAGCAGTGTGCCTGCGGGGTCGTACGCGAAACAGGTCTTTACTTCTTTGGGAATTTGGGATGCAGTGTCTGCAAAGGCAAATTACGGCAGCGATGTCAGAACGGTACTTACCTGGGTCGAAAACGGGGAAGCGGACTGCGGTGTCGTTTATGCGACGGATGCAATGACATCGGATAAAGTCACGGCAGTCGCGGAAGCGCCGGATGGAAGCTGCGACAAAATTATTTATCCGGGAGCGATTGTTGCTTCGAGTTCAAATGCGGATGCAGCGCAGGATTTTCTCGATTTTCTTACTTCAAAAACGGCTGTGAAAATCTTTGAATCGTACGGATTTACTGTGATTGACTAAACGTATTTAAGGCAACAAGGATGTTGGGCGCAGTTTTGCGCCCTTCTTGTTATTTTCGAGCATAAGGAATTACCGGAGATATTTATTTTCCGGGCAGTAGTAAAAAACGCAAGGATGTTATTTCTATAATACTAGTTTGAAAGGCGGTGAGCGCAGGTGGATTTGTCTCCTCTTTATATTTCTCTGAAAGTATCGTTGATCGCGACTGTTTTTACTTTTCTTCTCGGCATCGCGGCTGCACGGTGGGTCGTGAAACTTAAGCACGGAAAGGCATTCGTTGACGGCATATTCACGCTTCCGATGATTTTGCCGCCGACTGTAGCGGGATTCTTTTTATTGCTGATGTTCGGAAAAAACAGTCTGATCGGACAATTTCTGGGGCTTTTTGACATTTCGGTTGTATTCACCTGGGTGGCTGCCGTGATCGCATCTTCCGTGGTGTCGTTTCCGCTGATGTACCGAACGGTAAGAGGGGCATTGGAAGAAATTGATTCCGACATGGTGCATGCTGCCAGAACTTTGGGTGTCAGTGAAAATCGGATATTTCGTAAAATAATCATTCCAAATATTGTTCCTAGTATCATTGCAGGTACGATTCTTGCTTTTGCCAGGGCGCTCGGTGAATTCGGAGCGACGATTATGATCGCAGGAAACATACCGGGCAAAACACAGACGATGGCTGTTGCCGTTTATACCGCCGTACAGGCGGGCAATTACGATTTGGCGTACCGCTGGGTGGCTATTATTACAGTGATGTCATTTGTTGCAATGTTTTTGATGAATTATATCAATCAGTACTATATGAAAAAGAATCACAAGCGGGGGGATATCGGATGACGCTGTCTGTAAGGATCGAAAAGAAATTAGGAGCGTTTCATTTAAATGTTGCTTTCGAAACGGAGAACGAGGTATTGGGTATTCTTGGGGCATCGGGTTGCGGAAAAAGTATGACGCTGCGCTGCATCGCGGGCATCGAGACGCCGGATCGCGGAACAATCGTATTGAACGGACGCGTACTGTTTGATTCGGAACAAAATATCAATTTGCCTCCGCAAGAACGGCATGTGGGATATCTGTTTCAAGGGTATGCGCTTTTTCCGCATATGACAGTCGAAGAAAACATATTGTTTGCAGCCGATGCGCAGGGAGAGGATCGGGAGTTGATTGTAAGGGGAATGATCGAAGATTTCCAATTGCAAGGGCTCGAAAAGAAACGTCCGACACAATTATCCGGAGGGCAGCAACAAAGGGTCGCGCTCGCCAGGCTTTTGGCGAACAAGCCTGAAATATTGCTGTTTGATGAACCGTTTTCTGCGCTTGATACCCATCTGAGATGGCAGATGGAGCAGGTCATTATGAATGTGATCGAACGCTTCGGTGGTTCGGTTCTTTTGGTTTCTCACAACAGAGACGAAGTATATCGGATGTGCAAAACTTTGGCTATTTATTCCATCGGTCAAATCGACATTATAGACAACAAATATGCTGTGTTTGAAAATCCGTCAACGCGCGGGGGCGCGATTCTGACAGGATGCAAAAATATTTCGCGCGCGGTCGTAATCGATGATCATACGCTGAATGCATTGGATTGGGGCATGACGCTGCACAGCGACAGAATGATTCCGAGCGATACGCAGTATGTCGGAATTCGTGCGCATTATGTATCATTTGCCGATTCCGAGCAGGAAGAAAATACAATGCTGTGTGAATGTATCAAAGCAATCGAAGGGCCTTTTGCCATTTTTGCGGTGTTTCGAAAGCGGGGAAAGCAGGACTTTACGGAAGACTCCGAAATCAGCTTTGCCATGGATATACCAGTTTGGGATGCACATAAAGACAAAGAAATTATATTGAGCTTACCGAAAGAGAGGTTGTTGTTCCTGAAATAGCAATTCTTATGATTATAAAAAAGCAAGGGCAATGTATTGAAAATAGTCATCATTTTTTGATACTCAAAAACTTTTTGCCAAATACACTTTTTCATGAAAAAAGCGGCTGTCGGGATTTTACCGACAGCCGCTTACTGTTTTTCCATACAATCAATTCGTTTATGAGCCTGCTTCGCGGACTCCTCCACGGCAGTCACCCTGGAATTCAAGGAAATGTACCAGTCTTCCATCTTCTCCTGTTTTCTCTTCAGATCATCAATCCCCGATTTAATATAACCGATGTCGGAGAAGAGTGTAGCATTTTGCTTGCTCTCCTCTTTTGTTTCGGTATCATCCTGTCGTTTCTTGCCGCGGAATCCGAAATACATGCCGCAAATTCCGGTGAGTATACCGAGTGCTGTCACTAATGTCTGCCAGTCCATCCGTTACCTCATGCTGCCCGAAGGATCGTATATTTCGTATCGGTCACATCTCCGACTTCCTGATACGATTGCGCTTTACAATGCAAGATCGAATCAACACTCCATGTTGCCCTGTCTGCTTCGTTGTAGGTCGTTCCGTCCTGAATAATGATCATGTCCATGTGCAGATGCGTTCCTTGGCTTGTCGAGCCCGTGTTGCCCATAACGCCGATCTGCTGATGCATGCTGACAACATCGCCGACCGAAACGTTGCGGGATTGCATATGCTTGTATCGGATCAGATACGTCATGCCGCCGAAATGGTATTCGATTACGACGTAGTTTCCAACCGTTTCGCTCGATTTCGATATAATGACGGTTCCGCCGTCCGCAATCGAATAGACTGGGACGTTCTGACCACCATGCGCGGAATTCCATGCATAATCCGTTCCGAGATGAGACGGTGAAAACGGTGTGGAGATTGCGATATAATCAACAGGAAAACAGAGGTTTGGCTGTAGCGAAGTATTGTAGATTCCTTTGATGTCGTTTTCCGCCACATACCCGCCGCTGACCTTGTACCAAACTGCGTTTCGGGTATCGACATCCGTGATCGTAACGACGGTACCTTTGCAGTCATGATAGATTTTGCCGTCGTCGAAGATGTCGGTTGCATTGCTACCCTTAAAGATCGCTTTGATCGATACGACATCGCCGACATTGTACTGATTCTTCGCTTCGCCGCGGAAATCGTTGCCTGCGACATATCCTTTGTCAGTCAGGTACTGAACGCGTCTGCCGGGTCTGATCTCAAGGATTGTGGCTTTCGTCTTATTGTTTTGGTATTCATCTGTCTGCCCGTCAAGCGGGGTACCGTCCCAGTTATAATACGTTGCAACGGTATTGTAGGTTCCCCCGACCCGATGTCCTTCGAGTTCCGACACCGTGATATTGGCGGTATCGATTTCTACTGATGGTTGATCTTCAGTCTGATCCTGGTCATTATTTTCCGGTACCGTTTCGCCCGCGGTACCATCGGTTTCTACTCCCCCGAGGAAGCAGTAGTTGTACCTGTTATTTTTTTTGCGTCCTCAACTGCGGTTGAAATCACTTTGTCGACAATATCTTCTGATTTCAATAACGTATCAATTGAGCTGAAATATTTACCGAATGCGGAATCGGATTCCTTGAGTTTTCGGTAGAAATCCCAAGACCCCAGCCAAAGAAAGAATCCAAGCCATATTGCATAAGCGGTTGTCATCTCAGGTGCAAATGCGATTTTAAAACCGATTCCAATTGCAAATGAGAGCAAAAATGCAAATGCCAATACTGCCCACGCATTCTTTGCGACCCAAGCAATTTGAACCGATTTTGCCTTAACCGTCTGAACGACGATGCAAGGGATAATGCCGAGGATGTATCCGAGTATCATCAGCCCGATAAGCTGCATCAATGGTGCATACCACTGATAAGATTTGAGTAGTTCGATAAATTGATCCATGTTTTCCTCCTGAATATTTTTGTATTAAAAAAGCACCCGAAGGTGCAATCTATACCTCAATTGATCCGGTAAATTCGGGATGCTGTGTAAGCAATGCATACAGCCAATCCCGAATTTCCTGTGTGATATCGAATGTCATGATGTTGGATTTCGCAAACATTTCTCCGTATTTTTTCGCCGACAGTTCCTGTATATTTAACTGCGCTAATTGCGCACGTTCTTCCCCCGTCAAAACACCTTTTGCTGACAATTCGTTATGAAGCGCAATTTGCTGATCGATCTCATTCAACTCTTCTTTTTCGCTATCGCGGTATGATTCGTTCACATAGGATTTGACAATCATTGTCACCTGATTTTTGTCAAAATCAAAATTCGCGTCACCGATGCGGTGATAGGTTGTCGCATTTCCTACTTTGTCGGTTATTGTTTTTCGTATTGCCATAATCGATTTCCTTTCTAATATTTGATAATTCGTCTTTTAATAATATAAGGCTGTATGTTATTATGTGCAGTCCCACCACCTTTAACTGTAAACGTATATGCTCTACCTGTAGAATTTGTCCAACCATAAGCAGGAAATATACCATTTTCTGGATATCCACCATTAGCACCTGATAACACTGCGGCATTAGGGTGATCCCATTTAATTGCGGTTGGAGGGACCTGCGAATCTGTTAAAGTATGTGTCTGCGCTCCACCAATTTCGCCAAGAAGATCAAAAGCAGTATCCGCACTATCTAACCCTACAACAACTTTCCCTTTGCTATTTGGCAAATTGAAGGTCGTGCTCCCATCACCGCTCCCGAACATTGTTCCTATCGCTGCAAACAAATCGGCAAACGTTGTTCTGCTGACTGCCGCTCCATTCTCTTCTAGATAGCCGGAAGGTATTGAATTGCTGTTCCATTCAAAGCTCATTCCTGACGGGAACAAGATTGTGGACAAATCATTGCTTTGTTGGGAAATCGTTCCTAAGACTTGCAGCGAAGCTTTCAAGATGACTGATTTTTCGGTATCGGTTGTCTCGAATGAAATACAATCCAAGACATCCAAATTGTAACGTCTTTTCAGACTTTCAAGATTGCTTATTTTTACGGAGTCTCTGTTATTCATGCAAATGTTCCTTTCTTAAATAGGGGTGTTTTCTTGGCTTGTTTCACCATAGCATCATAACATCATATTATTTGACTTGCCATGACACGCTTTTCGAAAAATGCTGAACGGATCTGGTTTTTTATTGCTTTACTTTTCTTTACAGCTTCAGTATTATGATAAAGGAAGCCTTAGTGGCTCGATTGATCAAAATATTTGAGATAGGCTTTGGTTGAAAATAGTTCTTGTTTCAAGCGCCAATGGAGGAATAATGAGCGATTCGTACCAGAAAAAAGTTATATGCCCAAAATGCAAAACTCCGGGGACTGCAGTTTTACATCCGTCAGTTAATATCACGTTGTTGCCGGATATGAAAGAACAGGTATTAACAAGGGAATTGTTTTTGTATCGTTGTCCAACCTGTGGGATCGGTACAGAAATCACGCATTCTTGTTTATACCACGACATGGAAAAGCATTATATTATTTATCTTATTCCGAAAGTAAAACCGGACGAAATTAGCCGCTTGCAAGAATGGCACGATCAATATAATGCTTCGTCAGATCAAGATCAGTTGCCATATTATATTCTACGCATCGTGCAATCCGTGACGGAGTTGATTGAGAAAATCAGCATTTTTGATCGGGAAAAAGATGATCGGATTTTAGAAATATGCAAAATTTTGGTTGGAGAAATGATCCGTCAAGACAATCCCGCTTTCGACTACCGAGACAGTTTTTATTATTGCGATGGAGCAGAAGAAAAAATTGCGTATTTTGAACCCGGAAAGCAAGGATATGCCGCGACATTGAGCGAAGAGTTTTATGCGGATGCACAATCATATGCGAGAGAGTACCTAGAAGAGTTGTATAATAACAAATATTGCAATATCAATGCAGAATATGCGGATGTCTTGCTTTATCAAATTGCTTCTGATGAGAGGGAATCCAATAAGGGTGAGTCTGCAGAATAAAGTACCCCGGTGTATCTTTTTTCGATAGACCGGGGTACTTTTGCAAAAAAAAAGAGCATATTGCTCTTTTAGGTTTGCCTGGTAAAAAAATAAAAATGGTGACCCATGCGCGATTCGAACGCGCGACACCTTGATTAAAAGTCAAGTGCTCTACCAGCTGAGCTAATGGGTCACATAAATACTGTCTCACTGCGAATAACAGCTTTCACATTATACATTTTGACTGAAATGATGTCAAGGGGGTATTGTTCTTTTTTTATATTTTTCACGAAGTTCTTGACTTCTAAATAATAATTATTATAAAATGATAACATGAAAAGCAAACAAATGGAAAATAATGAAGATTTGGCACAAAAGCTAAAAGAACATCGTTTAAAAGCAACATCGCAGAGAATCGCGGTTCTTTCTGTTCTGAAGCAGTCAAAAGATCATCCAAGCGCAGAAATGGTGATGGAGAAACTGAAGGAAAACGGCATTCATATGTCATTTGCCACTGTTTATAATGTATTGGAAACATTCGTTGAGTCAGAATTGATTGCAAAATTAGCCTGCTGTGACGAGATTATGCGTTTTGACTACAATACTGACTTTCATATTCATATTTATGATGCGACGACCGGTTATATCCGGGATTATATGGATGATAATTTTTGCGGATATCTCTCTGATTACGTGCACAATCACATGGGAGTAGAAAAAGAGATACAAAAAATTGATATGTTTATTCAGATGAAAAGCTGAATTCATATATAGGATCTCATACCAATCATTAGGAGGATATCAAATGAAACGTTTTAAATGTACAGTATGCGGATATATTCATGAAGGAAATGAGCCGCCGGATGTCTGCCCTGTTTGCGGCGCACCGAAAGATAAATTTGTTGAGATCGGTCCGGACGAAGAATAATATTTCGTGCATATCGTTTTAAGTTAAAAGGAATGAAAGACAGTAGTGATACTGTCTTTTTGTTTTGGAATTTCAGTATCTCAGGATATTATGGCAATAATATTGAATATTTTTATCCATAGTATTATAATGAAGCCGAAGTAAGCAACTTCCAATCAAGCTACTTACTTAGCATCTCAGTATATCTAAAAAATAAGGAGGAAATACTGAATGGAAAAGTTAATGGATGACAGATATAAACTGTTCATCAACGGGAAATGGGTGGATGCTAAGGATGGCGCAAGCTTCCAAACATTTTGTCCTGCGGACGGACGACTGCTCGCGAGCTGCGCTGAAGCAACAAAAGAAGACGTGGATGATGCGGTCAGCGCTGCTTGGGCGGCGTGGGAAACATGGAAAGAGGTTTCTCCGATCGAACGGTCGAATATGCTTCTCAAAATTGCCGATGCAATCGATGCAAACACCGAAAAATTGGCAATGATCGAAAGTATGGACAATGGGAAACCGATTCGCGAAACGATGGCGATCGATATACCTTTTGCCGCAGATCATTTCCGTTATTTTGCAGGAGCGATCCGGACAGAAGAGGGCAGCGCGAATATGTTGGATACGAATACCCTCAGCTTGATTCTGCGCGAACCGATCGGCGTTGTCGGGCAGATTGTGCCGTGGAATTTTCCTTTTTTGATGGCAGCATGGAAACTGGCTCCGGTGTTGGCCGCCGGAGATTGTACTGTTTTTAAACCTTCCAGTTACACATCACTGAGTGTGTTGGAACTTGCTAAGATCGTGCAGGATATTTTGCCTCCCGGCGTATTCAATGTGATTACCGGTAAAGGTTCGAAAGCCGGAAACTACATCTTGGAACATCCGGGATTCCGTAAACTTGCGTTCACCGGATCGACAGAGATCGGTTGCTGCGTTGCACAGGCAGCTGCGGATAAATTGATTCCTTCTACTTTGGAACTCGGCGGCAAATCAGCGAATATTTATTTTTCGGATTGTAAATGGGATATGGCGATGGACGGACTGCAACTGGGTATTTTGTTCAATCAGGGGCAGGTGTGTTGTGCCGGATCGCGCGTATTTGTGCAAGAGGAGATTTACGATAAATTTGTTCATGATGCTGTGGAGCGTTTTAACGATATCAAAGTCGGGATGCCTTGGGAACAGGATACCGTGATGGGTTCTCAGATTTATGAAAAACATCTGGAAGAAATTCTTGCCTGTGTCAATGACGGAGTGAAGGAAGGCGCAAAAATCGCCTGCGGAGGAAACCGTCTGAGCGCTAACGGTCTGGACAAAGGCTGTTTCATGGCGCCGACACTCCTGGTCGATGTGACGAATGATATGAAAGTTGCACAGGAAGAGATTTTCGGACCTGTCGCCGTCGTGATAAAGTTCAAAACCGAGGAAGAAGTGATTCGGATGGCGAACGACAATAAATACGGATTGGGCGGGGCGGTCTGGACGAGAGATATCAATCGTGCCATCCGCGTTGCGCGCGGGGTTCAAACGGGTCGTATGTGGGTCAATACCTACAATTCGATTCCTGCCGGTGCCCCGTTTGGCGGATATAAACAATCCGGGATCGGACGAGAAACGCATAAGGTGATTTTGGAACATTACACGCAAATGAAGAACATTATGATCAACCTTTCCGAAGAACCATCGGGTTTTTACAAAGGATAAATCAAAACGGGAACTGAAGGCTGCCGATATAATGCGGCAGCCTTTTTGTGAGGATATAATCGTGATCGAACCCCTGCACTTGATTTGATGGATCAACGGTAGACGGATTCGTACTTTTTTCGGATATTAATTTTAATAAATAATCTTGTAAATTATTATGCTATGAATTATTATGGTAAAATAGATTTTAATCAGAATACAATGAAATATCTTCTATCGCGGAGTTTATGAATGTCATATCGAAATATGTGGAAAAGAGTGATCGATTTTGCGCTGTCCCTGATTGCGTTTCTTGTTTTGTTGCCTGTTTTTTTATTACTTGCAATCATGATAAAGATCGACTCCAAAGGTCCGGTGCTGTTTAAACAGGATCGTTCGGGAAAAAACAATCAAACATTTCAGATATTAAAATTCCGTACAATGATGATTGATACCCCGAAGAATATTCCTACCGGACAATTAAGCGATCCGGATCGTTACATTACCCGTTTCGGGAATTTTCTGCGTAAAACAAGTCTGGATGAATTGCCGCAGATTGTAAATATTATAAAAGGGGAAATGAGTGTGGTCGGACCCCGTCCGCTGATTTTGGAAGAAACGGATGTCATCGCTCTGCGTGAACAAAATCATGCCAACCAGCTGTTGCCCGGTTTGACCGGTTGGGCGCAGATCAACGGAAGGGATGTGATGCCCCCGGATGTCAAAGCACGGTATGACGGAGAGTATTATGAAAAGCTCAGTTTTTTGTTTGATGCAAAAATCTTTTTTCGTTCCGTTGTCTACGTGCTGCGTCGGGATGGCATACATGAAGGCAAGATACACGATTTGCACAAGAGAATGCCCGCAGATGAGGGGAACTCCCAAGCCCGCAACCAATCAAATGATGCATCATCGGAATAAGCGAATACTTTTGTTCGCTTATTTTATTGGCGATATACAGCGAGTTTTTTGCTGCTATTCGGTGATGTGCATTTTTTTGAGTGGACAATTCACAGTGGTTATTATATGATTAGGATATTAGAATTTGGAGGAATTGCCGATGGATTTATTTGAAAAATGTTACCAGTTTACGGACGCAAAAGAAGCAAGAGCAGCCGGAATTTATCCATATTTTCATGCGTTGGAAACAGGGCAGGACACGGAAGTAGTCATGGAGGGGAAATCGATCATTATGCTCGGTTCAAACAATTATCTGGGATTGACCAGTGATCGCCGAACCATCGATGCATCGATCAAAGCATTGGATGAATTGGGGACAGGATGTTCCGGTTCCCGATTTTTAAACGGAACCCTGAAATTGCACGAACAGTTGGAAGGCGAATTGGCCGATTTTTTCGGTAAAGAGGATTCAATCACATTCAGTACCGGTTTTCAAAGCAATTTGGGTATTATTTCCGCCATTGCGGGCTATCACGATTATATTATCAATGACTCGGAAAATCACGCCAGTATTATCGACGGATGCCGTCTGAGTTTTGCCAAGAAAACATTGAAATATCAACACAGCGATATGGATGATTTGAAACGTGTATTGGAACGTATTCCCGAAGACGCCGGCAAATTAATTATTACCGACGGTGTTTTCAGCATGAGCGGAGATATTGCGAACCTGCCTGAAATTGTTGCGTTGGCAAAACAGTACGGTGCAAGAATTCTCGTTGATGATGCACACGGGATGGGTATGATTGGGGAGTGCGGGCGCGGAACCGCAAATTACTACGGACTGGATAAAGAAATTGATTTGATTATGACGACGTTTTCGAAATCACTTGCGTCACTCGGGGGTTGTATCGCGGGCGATCGGGATGTGATTGATTATGTGAGACATAAATCAAGACCGTTCATTTTCAGTGCATCGATCCCTCCCGCCAATGCGGCGGCAGCACTCGAGGCATTGCGCATTATTAAAAGCGAGCCGCAGCGACAGAAAAATCTGATTGAGATTTCGAATTACATGCGCAGTCAATTAAAAGAAGCGGGTATTCCGATCATTGAGGGATCAACAGCAGTGATTCCGATCTTTACATACGACATCGAGCGCACGTTTGCCATTACAAACATGTTGTTTGAAAAAGGCGTTTACGTCAATCCGGTGATACCGCCTGCCGCGCCCGAAGGTCAATGCATGCTGCGTACCAGCTATACTGCGACGCATACCAAAGAACAAATGGACAGAGCAGTCGCAATTATAAAAGAAGTATTCGAGTTGTTATAGCCGTATCGTCTTGGGGCGCAGTAAATCTTGCGCGCTTTTCGGCGGCAGAGGATGGATAAGATGGGAAAATATGGACTACCCATTGGTAACAAATTGAAATGAAAAAAGGAGCATAAAAATGATTCAAATTACAATGGAAAACGGAGATCAGATCAAATTGGAGCTGGACAGAGAGCATGCACCGATTTCGGTCGAGAATTTTGAAACACTTGTAAAAAATGGATTTTACAATGGATTGACATTTCATCGCGTGATCAAAGGTTTTATGATACAGGGCGGATGTCCGCTCGGAACGGGAACGGGTTCGTCCGATCAGAAAATCAAAGGCGAATTTTCGTCCAACGGTGTTGACAATCCGATCAGCCACGAACGCGGTGTGATTGCGATGGCGCGCGCATTCGACAAGAATTCTGCCAGTTGCCAGTTTTTTATCGTTCATCAGGATGCGCCGCATCTCAACGGTGATTACGCCGCATTCGGCAAAGTAATTGAAGGCATGGATGTGGTCGATCGCATCGCTAATGTTAAGACGGATTATGCCGATAAACCGGTTGAACCTCAGGTGATTAAATCGATCGAAGTCATTGGATAGGACACGTTATGGATCGTTTTTTATCGGAAACAATACAAAAACGAATTGAGCGGACAGCGGAAAAATTGACGGAAAACGGTATGCCCGCAAAATATGTCGCGGATTCGCATGCGTTGATTGCGCTCTTGAGAGAAGAATTGCCGCAGGGGGCATCGGTTGCGATCGGCGGAGCGAAAACGCTCTTCGAAACAGGCGTGATGGAATTGCTGCGCAACGGCAATTATTCTTATCATGACCGTCTCGGACGGGACACCGAAGATGAAAGTGAAATTTTTCTGCGGGAAAGAGATGTTTTTTTCTCGGATTATTTTTTCACGAGCACAAACGCGATTACCGAAGACGGAGAACTCTACAACGTGGACGGTATCGGCAACCGCGTCGCACCGATGACATTTGGTCCCGCGCATGTCATTGTGGTCGCAGGTGTGAACAAAATAGTCAAAGATATGGATGCGGCAGTCAAGCGGATGAAGACCATCGCCGCACCCGCAATCAATATACGACGCCAGACAGGAAACCCATGCATTTCTGACGGAAGATGCCATGACTGCGCGAGAGACAGCAGAATCTGCAGCTTCGGATTTGTGACCGGCAGACAATTAATGCGTGGTCGGATTCGAATCTTTATTTTGCCTCAATCGTTTGGTTATTAATTTTGATCGGAGGATCATATGGATCGCCACCTGCGTGTACTGACCGAAAAGCGAATTGAAAACACAATCAATGCATTGAAAAAGAACCGAATGGATGCATACTTCATTCCAAATAAAGAGACATTGATCGAGCAGCTGAAAACGATGCTGCCCGAAAAAGCTACCATTGCTGTCGGCGGTTCCATGACGCTGTTCGAGACCGGTGTGATGGAATTGATCACTTCGGATCGATATACTTATATTGATCGTGATGGTAAGGATTTGACGACGGAAGAAGAAAAATACAGGCGCAAACGCGAAGTGTTTCTGGTCGATTACTTTTTTACCGGTACCAACGCGATTACCGAAAAAGGACAGCTTTATAATGTTGACGGGATGGGTTCCCGCGTCGCACCGATGAGCTTTGGTCCTAGAAATGTCATTGTCATTGCCGGATACAATAAAATTGTCACCGATATTCAGGAAGCTTCGCAGCGTGTAAAAACAATCGCCGCACCCGCAAACAATCTGCGTTTAGACACGCAGAATCCCTGTACAAATGCAGGCACATGTGTGGATTGCCGAAGTGACAAACGCATCTGCTGTTTTGAAGTCGTGACAGAACATCAGTTTATTCAGGATCGTATCAAAGTATTCATTCTCGGAGAGGAATACGGATATTAAACAAAAAAAATCATTTGCAATCGGATTCCGTTATCCTCAACTCAGTGCAGTTGATATCGGGGACGGAAATATCGCAAATGATTTTTTTCGTTTTTTATGGCTGATGATCGGAAGTATTTCGACTCAGTACTTTCCGTAGCGTTCTGCCGTTTCCAGTACCGCGTTCAGGTTGTCGAAGTGGATTTCGCCGCATTTGTGTATGATGCGGTTTAGTCCGAACGAATATCTTCCGCCCGGCGCAAGAATATCCAGCAGTTGTTTTGCCTTGTCGCAGCATTCCTGTTGGTTCCCGCTTTGCAGCAGTTCTGCCGGATATAATCCGCATAAAATGTGTCTGGCGCCCAACTTTGATTTGATCAATTTTGCGTCGGCAGTACGAAGTTTTATCTGCGTATTTTCAGGCAAATCAAGAAGGAAGTCGGTATAATTTTCCCAAACAGCATCCAGGATCAATGAGATTCCGTAGCCGTTGAAGTCAAGATCGTTACAAAAAGATTGAAAGTTCGGCCAGTATACATTTTCGAATTCTGTTATGTTCACTTCACCCGATAAGATCGGGAAAAGAGCAATTCTGTCATATTTGGTGCCATTTCCCATCCCATTAAAACAACATTTTCTTAAAAGTACGTCATAATCGTTGCCTTGAGAATCGCTGTCGGATTTTACAGCGTTGTGCCCGTAGGCGTTCTTTTCTGAATATCCGTCATGCATGCATTCCAACGGCACTGTTGCTGCGAAGCCGCAAAACGGTACGGTGGCTTTTTTATGTTTCGCCGCGATTTCATTGTATTCGCATAATTCACTGAAACAGCGAATCTTTCCGAGATCCGGATAAGCGAAGCGTTGTGTATCCATCGATGAAAGAAAAGCAATTGGGAGGATGTCACTTTTGATCGCACCCGACAGATATTCCGCTGCATTCAGGATTTCCTGCGCTTTCAGGTTCCTGTTTTCGGTTTGTATCCCTGCGTATTCTAGTGCAACATCAATCCCGAAAAATGGGAGAAGCGGTACCCGCTTTGGGATGCGACCGTCCCATACATCAAAAAGAAGCTGATTTTTATCGATACTTTCCTGTGACGATGTTCGCATATGCACGCTCCACAAAATCAAATTGCTTGCAAGCAAATTCAATATAGCATCCTTTCTCATATTTTGTCAATCTATTTTGCATGTGTTTTATCATATATTCAATTCAACACTAAAAAAGGAACAATCGAACGAAAAAGCCGATTGTTCCTCCATAAATACGGTAGACTTGTTTATCTGCAAGCAGTCAAATGTATAGATAGGAAGCTGTGCGTTTTAAATCCGGGTGTTCATCCAATAATTTATGAACGATTGCTTCCGCTGTGCGCATGACTGAGCGGAAAGACGGGCTTTCGTAATCAAGCTCCAAACTTGCCATCATTGTATGCATGCAGAGCTGAAACAATTCATCTTTTGAGATATGCAGCGTCTTTTCAAACTGATTCATCGTCAACGCGCGGTATCCTCCGAAATATATGGAAAGGGCAATGTCCAAAAAGAGATCTTTTTTTTGCGCGATATGCTCATTTGTATTGACAAGACGGGCAAAAATATCAACTAAGTTGCCATCTTTGGTTGCTTTTTCGATCAGATCTTGTTTATTCATTTCATAAATAAAACGATCATAATCGGGATCGATCTCCGTCAGATGGATGTGGAGTCTGTGGAAAGCCACCAGCATGAGCATATCGTCATAAACGGGCAGATAGCTGTATAAATGTCTGTACAATGTATCGTAATTCTGGTTGAGCATGTCGCTTGCGATGATGTCTTTCGTTTTGTAGTAGTAGGTTACCAATCCGAGGTTTACGCCCGCTTCTTTTGCAATTAAAGTGTTTGGTGTTGCTTCGAATCCGTTTTCCAAGTATAGCCGTTTTGCCGTGTTGTATATTTTTTCTTTTGTATTCATGAGGTGTTCCTTCACTCTGTTTGTTTTTTTATTATACCATACTCATTTTGAGAATGTCCACGTTTTGAACGGCAATGCGCCAGGATTAAAAATATGGGTTGCAGGGCTTTCATCTTTGCATCCGATTTGATAAACTAAGGTGAACACGGAGGGAAACCATGAACAGTAAAGAATATGCTTTGCATTATAAAGATGAAATGATTCGGGCAATCCAATCACTGGTCGCGATTCGCAGCGTCCGTCAGGATGCGATTGAAGGAATGCCCTTCGGTAAAGGCTGCGCGGATGCGTTGGAAAAAGTGCTGTCGATCGCCGAATCTCTGGGGTTTCCGACTGTGAATATGGAAAACTATGCCGGATATGCCGAAATGGGTGAAGGCGAGGATCTGATCGGGATTCTTTGTCATGTGGATGTCGTGCCGGAGGGTGACGGGTGGGTGCATGATCCGTTTGATGTTCAAATTGCGGACGGGAAACTGTACGGACGCGGTGTATGTGATGACAAAGGTCCGGCGATCATTGCCCTTTATGCAATGAAGATCATCAAAGATATGGGCATGCCGATCCGCAAACGCGTACGTCTTGTATTCGGCACGAATGAGGAATCGGGATCGAAGTGTATGGAATATTACCGCAGCAAAGAGGGCGGATTCACCATGGGCTTTTCGCCTGATGCCGATTTCCCGCTGATTTTCGGAGAAAAAGGTAATTTTTCCGCAGTGTTGCGGGGTATGGTGAATCAGGGAGACGAAATCCGTCTGCGTGAACTCATGGGCGGTGAAGCAAAAAATGTGGTGGCTCCGTTTTGTCGCTGTGTGCTGGAAGGACAGAATGAACAGCTCGGACAAACAGAAACTGCATTCCGGTTATTTGCTTCCGAACATCAAATGAGCTGCCGTACAATCTGCGCGGACGGAATTCTTACGTTAGAACTGGACGGTGTCTCTGCACATGCCAGTTTGCCCGAACAAGGGGTAAATGCCATTTCATATATGATTTTATTCTTGGCGGATATTTTACCGCACAGTCCGTTTCTATGCGGCTATCGGGATCTGATCGCTGCTGAATATGACGGAGCATCCTGCGGAGTCAAATGTGAGGATCAATACGGAACGCTGACGCTGAATATCGGGCTGATCGCACTGCATGGGAATGAGGCGGAAGCAACGATGGATATCCGCTATCCGATTACGGTCGATTTCACTGCGTACGCAAAGGAAATACAGAAACGGTTTGCTGCAAAGCAGATTGCGATGAACGGCATCCGAATCGGGAAGGCATTGTATGTTGATCCGCAGTCTTCGCTGGTGCAGACGCTGTACTCTGCTTATTCGGAAGTGACGGGAGACATCGTGAACAAGCCTGTCACCATCGGCGGCGGCACATACGCCAAAAGTTTCGATCATGTGGTTGCTTTCGGGATTGAATTTCCGGGAGACGACAACCGCATTCACATGTCGGATGAAGTGCTTTCCATTGATCGTTTGCTGACGGCAACACAGATCTATGTTTCTGCAATATTAAAACTGCTGGAGCTGTGAACTGTTATCGGCAAGGAAGAATTTTCTTGCGGGGAAGTATGATTTGATTTATAATAGAACCATCAGCATGGATGATGCGGAAGAGATTGAGAGAAACCGCGGTATCAGGGCTTGTTTTGGCGAGCATCTGGGCCGCTTTTTTCATGCAAAATCGGGAGGTTGAAAAATGTATGATGTGATCATCATCGGTGCGGGATGCATCGGAGGAGCGATTGCCAGAGAACTTTCGAAATACCGTCTGAGCATTGCGGTGATCGACAAGGAAAATGATGTGTCGTGTGGCGCTTCAAAAGCGAACAGCGGGATTGTGCATGGCGGATACGATGCGAAATATGGGACAAAAAAAGGAGCATTTTCCAAGCGGGGCAATGAACTGATGACGCCGCTGTCCAAGGAACTGGGATTTGAACTGAACCGATGCGGCTCATTTGTGCTCGGATTTGACGACGAGGATGATCAGACGATCCGTGCGTTGTATGAGAATGGTATAAAAAACCAAATCGAAGGTCTTCGGATTGTTGATCGGGAATTTATTCTGCAGAAAGAATCCTTTATTAATCCTGAAGTCAGAAGTGCCTTGTATTGTTCCACTGCCGGAGTAATCAGTCCATACGAATATACCATCGCTTTGATGGAAAATGCTGTTGATAACGGGGTGCAGCTGTTCTTAAACAATGAAGTCAAGTCAATCACAAAAGATGCGGAGGGTTTTACGGTAAGCACGAATCAAGCCGTTTATCGCGCAAAATTTGTCATCAATGCCGCCGGAGTGTTTGCGGATCAGATTTCAAACATGATCGCAAAAACAGATTTTGCCGTGAAACCAAGACGCGGGGAATATATGCTTTTTGACAAGAACGAACGCGGAAAAGCAAGCACGGTACTGTTCGGTACCCCGAAAAAAGGAAGCAAAGGGATTCTCGTTTCTCCGACGGCTCACAATAATTTAATTATCGGTCCTAGTGCGGACTATATCGGGGAAAAAGAAGACACCGAGACGACGGATGCCGTCTTATCCGCCATCTGGGAGAAAGCTGTCTCATATGTGCCAAACCTGGATCGATCCAAAGTTATTACACAGTTTTCGGGCATCCGCGCTGTCTGTGATAAGGATGATTTCATTATTGAAGAAACCGATATCGACCGATTCATTAATGTTGCCTGTATTTCTTCTCCTGGACTCACAACATCGTATGTGATTGCTGAGCATGTGCGCGATCTGATTGCGCAAAAAACCGAGCTGCTGCCGAATCCGTCGTTTGATCCGATACGAAAGCCGATCAATTCGGTGATCCGAAGATCCAGAGAGGCTGTCAGCGCGATGATCAAAGAGAATCCCGCATACGGAAAAATCGTCTGCCGATGCGAAAGTATCACCGAAGGCGAAATTATTGATGCGGTGCACCGATGCATTCCTGCGACCGATGTTGACGCCGTGAAGCGCAGAGTGCGTGCAGGCATGGGCAGATGTCAGGGAGGATTCTGTATGCCGAAAGTAATGGAGATTATTTCCCGGGAAACAGGAATTCCTTTGGAGGAAATTACCAAAAAAGGAAACGGTTCGTATATCGCGACCGGTACACTGTATGAAAAATCCGATGAAGCGCAGGAGGCAATCAAATGAAAGAGTATGAACTGGTCGTCATCGGTGCGGGACCCGCGGGCATGGCGGCAGCGTTGTCAGCATATGAAAACGGGGTAAAAAATATTCTTTTACTGGAACGCGATGTGCGTGCGGGCGGTATTTTGAATCAGTGTATCCACAATGGCTTCGGGCTGCATCGCTTCGGCGAAGAACTGACAGGTCCCGAATATGCGGCAAAGGACATGAATGCAATCGCAAAGACAGAAATCGATCTGATGACTGACACGATGGTAATTAATCTGGAACGAAACAAAACGGTACATTGCATGAATGCCGAATACGGTTATTTTGTTGTCAAACCGCAGGCTGTGGTGCTCGCGATGGGCTGCAGAGAACGGACGCGTGGTGCGCTGAATATTCCCGGCACACGCCCTTCCGGTGTATTCACCGCCGGTGCGGCACAGCGGCTGATCAATATGGAAGGACTTGCAGTGGGAAAAGAAGCTGTGATTCTCGGTTCGGGTGATATCGGACTGATTATGGCACGCAGAATGACGCTGCAGGGTGCAAAGGTCAAAGGTGTTTATGAACTGATGCCGTTTTCAAACGGTTTGAACCGCAATATCGTACAGTGCCTGCATGATTTTGATATTCCGCTTTATACAAGCCGTACGGTTACCAAGATTCACGGAGATAAACGGCTGACGGGGGTTAGCGTGGCAGATGTCGATGAAAATCTGAAGCCGATTCCCGAAACAGAGGAGTTGATTGCGTGCGATACGCTTCTTCTTTCCGTGGGTCTGATCCCGGAAAATGAATTGAGCATGCTCGGCGCAGTTCTGCTTGACCAGAGAACGAAGGGCGCGGTTGTAAATCAGATGCGCCAGACGAAAACAGAAGGAATTTTTTCCTGCGGCAATGTGCTTCAGGTGCATGATCTGGTTGATCACGTTTCGGAAGAAGCATTTATTGCGGGACGCGGTGCTGCGGAATATATCAAAGGGAAACGGTTCAACGAAGCTGAGCTGACCGTTTCTGTCGGAGACGGCATCGGCTATGCCGTACCGCAGATGATTGATACTTCTGTGTTGGATGGTGACGTACATTTTTATCTGCGGGTAAAAATGGTATCCGAGCATGCGCTCATTACCGCGGCGATCGGCAGCGAGGTGATCGCAGAAAAAAAGAATCGAAAATTCACCCCGGGAGAAATGATCAATTTCCCCATTGATTCCGACAGGCTCAAAGATAAGAAAGGCGAATTGCATTTTTCTCTGAAATGCGGTTCCGCTGTCTCTGCCCAAAATAAGAATCAGGAGCAACAATGATGAAAAAAGAATTGATTTGTCTGACTTGTCCGGTCGGATGCCGCATTACTGTGGAAACAGACGATAAGATGAATATTACATCAATTCAGGGAAACGGGTGCAAACGTGGTGCGCTCTATGCAAAACAGGAGCTGACTTCGCCCAAGCGGATGCTGACTTCACTGGTGCGTGTGCAGGGAGGGGATCTTCCTGTTGTGAGTGTAAAAACAGCGGAACCGATTTCAAAAGGCTTGTTGTTTGATGTGATGGAAGATATTGCCAAGGTTTCGCTCAGCGCCCCTGTGCGCATCGGAGATACCGTGATACGAAATGTACGCAATTCACATGTGGATATCATTTCCACAAAAAATATCGGAGTACTCAAATCATAGAAATCGATGAAAAAACTTCGTTACAGAGAATAAATGCAGTATAGTTGAAATATACTGCTTTAAGTGCTTTACGGAAGATCAGTCTGGTCAGTGTGTGCTGCAGTTTTTGAGGTATTGAAGTGAATGAAAAAAAGAATCACCCTTACAGCATGATATTTTTTGCGGTATTGATTTTGTTGACCGGATATTTTATTTTCCGTGACAATTCTTTCCAGGAAATACTGCATGATGTACTCAATGTAAATATATTTTTTCTGCTGTGCGGCATGTGTATGATGTTTCTTTACACGGGATGCGAATCAGGGGTTATGTTTATTCTGCTTAAAAACCTCGGGCAAAAAACGAAATATGTGCGTTGTCTCGGTTATTCATATGTGGATTTCTATTTTTCTTCCATCACACCGTCTTCGACCGGAGGACAGCCGATGCAGATGTACTACATGAACAAAGACGGGATTACCATGTCAAACTCGTCACTTGTGATTCTGATTTATATCATTCTGTATCAGTCAACATTTTTGTTGTTTTGCCTGATGATGTTTATCTTGAAACATACTTTTTTGCAATCGGTTCATATCGAGCGTCTGAGCGTGCTTTTGGTTTACGGTACATTGGCATCCGGGCTGATGATCACAGCAGTGCTGATCGCCTTGTTTTCAAAAAAAACCGCCAAATCGATTGCCGGGTTTCTGATCAAAGTACTTGCCAAAATCCGCATCATCAAAGACAAAGAAAAAGTATTGGAAAATTTGGATCATCAGATCGATAACTATATTCAAAGCGCTATTTTTCTGAAATCAAACACAAAAATGCTGCTGCAACTGTATGCGATTTTGATCTTGCAATTCACAGCATATTTCAGCATTCCGTATTTTGTGTATCTGGCATTCGCACAACACGGATATCACTGGTCTGATTTTGTCGCAATGCAAAGCATGGTTCAGCTTTCAGCCGGATCACTGCCGTTGCCGGGCGCTGTCGGAGCAAGCGAAAGAAGTTTCGTCAAACTGTTTCAATACGTTTATCCGTCTGATTTACTTATGCCGGGGCTGCTGCTCAGCCGCGGGATTAATTTTTACCTTTATCTGATCGTAAGCGGAGTGTCTGTCTTTTTCGTTCATCTGCGTGTTGACAGACTCCCGAAAAAGAAAAACCATAATCCGGCGAATTAAACTAATTCCGACTTTATTGCTATGAATTTGTTTGACAGTGACGTTGTACGATATTGTGTGATATAATAATACGAAAGAAAACGATGGATTTTTGGAGCACAGTTATGTCTTGTAAGGAACAGAATATCAGTCTGATTGCAGAATATATCAGGCAGGGCGAAAAGACCCCGACAGATTTTAAGCTCGGTGTGGAAATCGAGCATTTTATTATAGATGCCAAAACAAAAAAAAGCGTAGGCTATACAACCAACCCGGGCTTATTGGGTATTCTGCGTGAATTGAGCGCAAAATATGAAGAAGAAGTCATCATTGACGGGGCGCTCCTTGGGCTGAAAAGAAAAGGATCCTATCTGACATTGGAACCCGCCGCGCAGCTTGAAGTCAGTCTGGAGCCGCAACGATCGATGGATGCGCTTGCCGCTGAATACGATGCTTTTCGCAATGAATTGAATGCGGTATTGAACCCGCTCGGACTGATGCTTGCGACATACGGATACCACCCCGCAAGCCGTACCGATGAGTTGGAAATGATTCCGAAAACACGATACATGCAAATGGCGGCATATCTGCCGACGAAGGGACGATATGCGCTGAATATGATGAAAGGAACCGCATCGGTGCAGGTATCGATCGATTATACGTCCGAAGATGATTTTCGCAAGAAATTTCGGTTGGCAAATTGCCTGAGTCCGTTTCTTTATTTCATGACAGACAACGCACCGTATTTCGAAGGAATGCCCGTCGCCCGGCATATGCTGCGTGCGCGGATATGGGATGAAGTGGATCCCGAGCGTTCCGGTATCGTGCCGGGCGCACTTGACCGCCCGTTCGGTTATCGGGAATATGCACAGTATCTGTATGACAGACCTGCGGTTGTCACGCACAAAGATGGTTTGTTGAGCTTTACGGGAGAACACACGCTGTCCGAATTGTTTGCTGACGAATGTATGAGTGAAACAGATATCGATTATGCGATCGGGATGTTTTTCCCTGATGTGAGAGTACGTCATTATATCGAAATCCGCATGGCGGATTCGCTGCCGAAGGAATATATGCTTGCGTATACGGCGTTGATTAAGGGATTGTTTTACAATGAGAACAATCTGAAAAAATATACGGATGTCTTTGCGGGATTTGCAAACCGTGATGCGGCTCAGTTAAAGGCAGATCTGATACAAAAAGGCAATGATGCAACGTATCGCGATGTCCCTGTTTGTGATTTTATCCTGCAGATGCTGGACGATGCGGGCGATGTGCTGGGAGACGAGGCACATTATCTGGAAGCATTTCGACTCTGTGCAAAATCGAAAATGCATTTATACGAAATGACGCTGCAATAGAATATCGATATAAAAAACACGTAAACTACTTCACTGCATGAAACGCAAAAGGTCTTTAGGGGGAAGCCTGTGCATGGAAATGCACCTCAAGATAAGGAGCCGATGACATGAAAACAAGTGAAATGAACCAGAAATACCTGCAAATCATAAAAGACTATGATGAACGCACCTACCATGAAATCTGCGCATTTAAGCAGAAGCTGAAGGAAGATGCTGATTATTTTGATACATTTCCCGTGGAATTTCTCCTGATTCCGAAACTGTTCAATAAAGAAATCATTGCGCACTTTGAATATATTGCAAATACGACATATCGCATTTTGCAAAAGGTAACGCAGAAATATCTCGACGATGATACTTACCGTAAATTATTTCGGTTTGATCCGCTTCTGGAAAGTATGATCTTGTCTGTTTGCCGGTATGAAGCACTCATTCCGATTGCAAGAATTGATTTGTTTTACAACGAAGACGCGGGAACGTTTAAATTCTGCGAATTCAATACGGACGGATCGAGCGGCATGGCGGAAGAAACGGATATCGCGGACGGACTTTCCGAAACATATGCGTTCCATAAATTCTCCAAGGATCTGGATGTGGGACGTTACGAGTTGTTTGACAGTCTTGTTGACGGATTCATGGATGTCTACGCGCAGTATCCGGCTCGGGTGGAACGTCCCCTTGTCGCGATTGTTGATTTTCTGGAGAGCGGGATTTCGAACGAATTCGAAATCTTCCGACAGTCTTTTGAGAAAAAAGGCTGCGATGCTATCATTGCCGATATTCGAAAACTGACTTATCGGGATGGTGATTTGTATGCGCAGGACAGAAAGATCGATGCTGTTTATCGCAGAGCCGTTACCGGCGAAATCATGGCAAAGAAAGATACCTGCGAAGATTTTGTTCAAAGCGTGTTGGAAGGCAAGGTATGTATTATCGGGCATATCCGTTCTCAGATTGCGCATGTCAAGCTGCTGTTTGCAATTTTGCGCAGACCGGAAACGCAGGCGTTTTTGACCGAAGAAGAAAACCGGTTTGTATCGGATCATTTCCCGTTTACTACGGTGCTCAGCAGCGGCAATTATGATTACAACGAAGTGCTGCTGAACAAAGACAAATGGATTATCAAACCATCCGATATGTATGCGTCCAAATTTGTATATGCAGGAATTGAACTCAGTGATGAGGATTGGTCAAACGCACTCGAACTTGGGATCAAGAACGATTTTCTCCTGCAGGAATACGTTGCGCCCTTTGAAACCCTCAATTGCTATTTCGATGAGGATGGAGAGCTTGTTGTCGATATGTTCGGGAATATTACAGGACTGTATTTGTACGACGGACGATTCAGCGGCGTGTTCTCCCGTGCGGGCAGGCAGGCGATTATTTCAGCGCAGCATGACGGGTTTTCTCTGGGCTCCATGTATGTGAATGCGTAAATCAGAAAAAGGGCACCTGCCCTTTTTTTATTGCCGAAAACCGTTTTGGTTGAGATGTGCTCCGTACGAGAAAAAATAATTCAGATGGAATCCTTATGATTTTATGGCATAATTCCTATTTTTTTGTTATAATAATTTATTGTATCTCAATTGTACTGTAATGTTCAGTCGAGATGAGAAGAAAGGTTGTGTTCGCGTGCAGGAGAATGTACAAAACAGAGTAAACCCTTTGGGTAGTGAAAAGATTTCTTTATTAATCAGAAAATTTGCAGTTCCCAGCGTGATTTCCATGCTTGTGAATTCCGTTTATAATATAGTCGACCAAATTTTTATCGGTCAGGGTGTCGGTTATCTGGGCAATGCTGCAACCAATGTGGCATTTCCTCTCGTTTCTCTGACCCTGGCAATTTCACTGATGATCGGCAACGGATGCGCCGCCAATACCAGCCTTCTGCTTGGACAGGGGAGCAGAGAAGAAGCATCGGAAGGTTTCGGTACAGGACTGGTGATGTCATTGATATTCGGTATTCTGCTTGCCGGTATCAGTGCGTTGTTTCTCCCTCAGCTGATGATGCTGTTCGGTGCAACGGACCTTATTTTGCAGTATGCGCTGGATTATACCTCCGTTACCCTCATCGGAATACCGTTCATGATGATGACGCTGACACTGAATGCAGTGATTCGTGCGGACGGCAGTCCGCGCTATTCGATGCTTTCGATACTCAGCGGAGCGATTCTGAATACGATACTCGATCCGATCTTCATTTTTACCCTTCACCTCGGCGTGCAAGGTGCCGCGATGGCAACCGTAATCGGGCAGATATTCGGTTTTGGTTTTTCCGCATTGTATCTTATGCGGTTCAAACACATTGATTTTCGCTGGTCGTATGTGAAGCTGAAATTCAATTATGCCAAAACGATTGTAATATTGGGTATGGCAAGTCTCATCACGCAGCTTTCCGGTGTGTTTGTACAGATCGTTTTAAATAATTCTCTTAAATACTATGGTGCGCTTTCCGCCTACGGAAGCGAAGTTCCTCTTTCCGTCATGGGGATTGTCATGAAGGTCAATATGATCGTGATTTCCGTGATACTCGGGATCGGTATCGGTGCACAACCAATTATCGGATTTAACTATGGTGCCGAAAATTATGCGAGAGTGAAAGCAGCATTAAAAACGGTATTGATCTATACTTGCGCGGTATCATTTGTCGGATGGCTTTGTTTCATGATTTTTCCGCAGGCGATTATCTCTGTCTTCGGAGCGGAAAATGAGACTTATACGCATTTTGCGGTACTGGCATTTCGTATTTTTCTTTTGGGTCTTTTTGCGGCAGGTTTTCAGATTCCGATGTCCGGCTATTTTCAGTCGGTCGGGAAACCGCAAAAAGCATCATTGCTGTCATTGACCCGTCAGATTTTCTTTTTAATCCCGTTGATCCTGATATTCCCGATTTTCTGGGGGATCGAAGGAATCCTGTATGCAGGTCCGGTAGCGGATATCGGTGCAGCGCTGCTGACTTATATTATGTTCCGTAAAGAACAGATTGTACTCAATGCTCAACCGGAGCAGAGCATTCAAAAAAAATAAAGAATAAAAAACAAAAAGACCATGCTTCCCCGTGCAGGTCTTTTTGTTTGAAAGGAAGGACAAATATACTGAATATATACTGGAACGCTTAGGAAGTTGCTGTCGGTTTCCCGACAGCAGGGTGATCCATACTTTTCCGAAAGAGGCATTATTCGGTGACAAACACTTTGATGTATGTTATACTTTTCAAAGTGACGATTCGATGGATCAGGTTCATATAATAGTGGTGTTAGCAACTATTATTATAGAGAGTGTTACCTGTTTTGTCAATAATTCTGTGATAAAATTCAATAAATAAAGTTGCATACGAAACTTAATAAGCGAGGATAATAATGAAAGATATCTCAAAGTATATTTCGGTCAGTTACCGGAGGACACATATGTTCATTAACGAAAACCTGAAGAGCGTAGGTATCACCAGTGGACAATATATGTTTGTTCTCGGGATTTGTGAGAATCCGGGATGTACCCAGGAAGAACTGTCGCATTATTTGCTGATCGACAAAAGTACTTCTGCGAAAGTGATCTCGATGCTCGAAAGCCAGGGGTATGTGGTAAAAAAACCGAATGAGACGGATCGAAGGGAATATCATCTTTTCCCGACAGAAAAAGCAGTGGAAGTCAACAAGACTATTCTGCAGGTGCATGATAAATGGCAGGATCTGATGACGGAAAATCTTACCGAGATAGAACGAGATGTTTTCGGTCGATTGATGGAAAAAGTAATGGAAAATTCAGTCAAGAACTGCAGATAACGCGAAGCGCTCCAATGGCGTACCATTTGAGCAAATCACTTTTGTGCGTATTTTGGCAGTACGGCGATCATGCTTCCGCTTTGGATCGATGTTGCCGAAAGTGAAAGCAATGCAGTTTATTATATGATTAAGGAGAGGATTTATGACAACAAATCAGACTACACAAACAACAAGCGGTTATCTGCCTGACGAGCGACCGCCCTTTTTGAAACTGCTGTTGTATTCGATTCAGCAGGTAATCGTCATGTTTCCTGCAACTGTCGCAGTTGCCATTATCACGGGATTTCATATTTCAACCACTATTTTTGCAAGCGGACTTGCAACGATATGCTTTATCCTCGTAACGGGAAGAAAAATTCCCCTTTACTACGGATCGAGCTTTTCTTATGTTGCGGCCATCGGCAGTCTGATGAGTTCCGAAGCCCTCGCAGGTCTTGCACTCAACGATAAGATCGCGATCGCACAGTTTGGAATCATGATGTCGGGGATTGTTTCGATTGCAGCAGGGCTGATTGTCAGGCGCTTTGGAAGAGATTCCATCGAAAAAATACTGCCGGCAAGCGTGACAGGTCCGATTGCGATGGTGATCGGGCTGACATTGGCAGGCACAGCGCTGTCGGATGCATCTTCCATTGCGATCAATACGTTGGGTGCAGTTTCGGTCAGCGCATCCCAAGTAGCACTCGCAACCAATATGGCTTGGATTATTTCTTTGGTGACACTGATCTCAACGATTCTGTTCTCGGTCTATTTAAAAGGGATGTTCGGTCAGCTTCCCCTTCTGCTCGGTCCGATTCTCGGATGTATAACGGCTTATGTGATCCAGCTGATTACGGGGATTGACTTGTTCAAGGTACTTTCGGACGGTACGGCAAGCGGCATTTTTGCCCTGCCCGAATTCACGTTGCCGAAAGCATCATGGTTGGCAGTGGCAGCAATTATGCCGATTGCAATCGCAACGATACCGGAGTCAACGGCGCATGTCTATCAGCTTGATATTTATGTGAACGACCTCGCAAAGAAAAAAGGATCGGATAAACGCTATCGCATCGCCGATCTGTTGGGAAGCAATCTGATCGGTGACGGCATCGGCGATATCGTTTCCGGTTTGCTCGGCGGACCTGCAGGCACGAATTACGGCGAAAATATCAGTGCAATGGCAATTACACGCGTGTTTTCCATCTGGGTGCTGCTCGGTGCATCGGTGGTGGCAATGGTGCTTGCATGCTTCACGCCGCTGATTAATGCGATTTATGCGATTCCGACAGCTGTCATCGGCGGGTTGGAAATCTATTTGTTCGGGGCAATTGCAGCACAGGGCGTAGCCATTATGATCGAGAAAAAGGTAGACATGTTCAGTGCGAAGAATATCGCAGTCATCGCAACGATTATGATTATCGGTTTGGGCGGACAGTATGCCTACGGCGGAAACATTCCGTTTTTCGGATTGGATGTCCCGTGCATCGCTGGTGCGGCAATTTTCGGTATTCTGATGAATATTGTCCTGAACATCGGCAAGAAGAATAAAGAAGAAAAGACGGAAATGATTCCGTAACAGATCAGTCATTCGAAGCATTCCGTAAAACAGGTATTCTATTCAGATGCCTGTTTTTTATTTTTCAGATAATTTACTTGTGTATTCAAATAATTTTGTATTATAATAGTATATATTAAAATACCAGGGGGATCTACAATGATAGATTTTGGCAAAGATGCAGTCTTTAAACTCAAACCGGTCGATCTCAACAGCGGAGTGTCAATGGTGCAGCCTCTGTTGATTGACGGAGAAGCCGTCGTGATGACTTTTCAGGCAATCAGAGACATGGTGGTTTTTACGAACAAGCGCATTATCACAATCAATGTACAGGGGATTTCAGGAAAGAAAAAAGATTATTCTTCTCTGCCTTATGCAAAAATTCAAGCATTTTCGGTCGAGACAGCAGGATCATTCGATTTGGACAGCGAGATGGAACTTTGGTTCAGCGGACTCGGGAAAGTAAAACTGGAATTCGGCGGCAGTGTAGATATCAGAGGTATCTGCAAATTCATCGGAGATTTTGTTCTGAAATAAATAGGATTGGTTTGATCGAAAACGGAAACCTGCGTCATGCGGGTTTCTTTTTTATTGTGGAAAATCCCGGTGTGAATTATTAAAAACGTTTCAGGTAAGGGCGAAAACGGCAATCGTCACGAAATGTTCATGAGACTGTCACATTCAGCCATATAATCAAACCTATCAAGTGTAAATTTAACGTAAAGGGATTGAAGAAATGAAGAAAGCAAAAAAAACGATGAAACGATTGATGGTTCTGCTGATTGTGTGCGCGATGGTCGTTCCTGCATTGTACGGATGCACATCCAAAAATACAAGTACCGATACGGACACGCCGTCCGACAGTTCCTTTGCGAGTGAAGATACGGATGCGGCATGGGACGACAGCGCAACCGTCATTACACTATCGGACAACAATTCGTCCGTTGACGGAAGCGGCGCAAGCGTTAAGAAGAATATCATCACCATTTCGTCCGCCGGAACGTATGTGATCAGCGGAAGTCTGAACGACGGTCAGATCGTGGTGGATGCTACGGATAATGATTTGGTACGTATCGTTCTGAACGGGGTGGATATTGTTTGCAGCGACAGTGCTCCGATCTATGTTGATGACGCGCTTAAAGTCGTGCTGATTCTTGCGGAAGGGACCGAAAATACCGTGAGCGACGCAAGCAGTTACGATACGGATGAAGACGGAGAACCCGATGCAGCTATTTTCAGCAAAGCGGATCTTTCCGTTACGGGAAGCGGAACGCTGAACGTAAATGCGAATTACAACAACGGGATAAAAAGTAAAGATGATCTGAAAATAACGGACGGTACGATCAACATCGTTTCGGTAGATGACGGTATTATCGGAAAAGATACGGTAGCAATTGAAAATGCGACGATCACCGTCGATGCCGGCGGCGATGGGATCAAAGCAACAAATGAGACGGAAAGTGCTCTCGGATATGTGCGTATCGACAGCGGCATATTGAATATTACGGCAGGGAATGACGGTATTCAGGGGGTGTCTGCGGTAACGGTCAACGGAGGAAGCATCATGATTTCCTCCGGGGGAGGCAGCGCAAACAGCATCAATAATTCCTCCAGTTCTCTGTACAATCCCGGCAGCAGCATGAGCAGCTCTTCTTCGGAAGAAGAAAGCAGCAGCGGGAAAGGGATTAAATCTTCTTCCGCAGTTACGATATCAGGCGGCAGCCTTACGGTCGATTCGGCAGATGATGCAATTCATGCCAATGATTCCGTTACAGTCAGCGGCGGTGAACTGACGCTGAATTCCGGAGACGACGGCATGCATGCCGATACAAGCATCACGATCAACGGCGGCAGCATTGCGATTACAAAGTCTTATGAAGGTATCGAAAGTACCACTGTCACGATCAATGACGGCACAATCTATATTACATCCAGCGACGACGGCATGAATTGTGCCGGCGGAGCAGACAGTTCCTCCACCAGCGGCAGAGCAGGTCAGGCAAATATGAATGCGGTGGAAAATGCATATTTGTACATTAACGGCGGATATATCTATATCAACGCGTCCGGTGACGGACTCGATTCCAACGGATCGATCAAAATCACCGCCGGTACGATTCTGGTCTGCGGACCGACTTCAAACAGCAACGGAGCGCTTGATGCCAACGGGACTTTCGTTATGAGCGGCGGATTGCTTGTTGCGGCAGGCAGCTCTGGTATGGCAGAAAGTCTCGATACTTCATCCACACAGTATGCTGTTTCAACAACATTCAGCAGCAGTATTGCGGCAAACACAAGATTTACCATCACGGACAACAGCGGTAATTTGATTCTTTCCTTTGTCCCGACGAAAACTTATCAGAATGTCGTGGTCTGCTCTCCCGATCTCGCAAAAGGAAGCACATACCTTGTTTATACGGGAGGAAGCTGCTCCGGTACTTCCAAAGACGGGCTCACCATTGCGGGAACCTATACCGCAGGAAACAAATATACCAGTTTTACAATTTCAAGTATTGTGACATCTGCCGGTTCGGGCGGAGGAAATACACAGATAAGATGATGAAAAGTGCGGAGGCAATAAAGATGGCGATTACATCCTTTCAACGTTCGGAAATGAAATTCACCCTCAATCGAAGCCAGTTTCAGATGCTGCTTTCGAAGATTGAAAAATATATGTAGCCTGACAGCTACTGCGAAAACGGAAAAGATTATACGGTCTATAATCTGTATTACGATACAGACAACAACTCTCTCATCCGTACATCGCTGATGAAACCGAAATATAAGGAAAAAATCAGGCTGCGCAGCTATCGGTATCCGATTCTGCCGCAGGACGAAGTTTTTTTGGAGCTGAAAAAGAAATCAGTGCAAACCGTATTCAAACGACGTGCAGTCGTGACGCTTCGGGAAGCATATGATTATCTGCAAAACGGAAGCCAACCTGTCTGTGCCGATTATATGAACCGGCAGGTGCTGCACGAGATCGACTATTTTCTTTCGCTGCACCGGGTGCATCCGGTATCGTATATCAGTTATCACCGCATCGCATTTTTCGGCTTGCACGATTCCGACTTTCGTATTACTTTTGATTATGATTTGCGTTCGCGCAGAACCGATCTGAAGTTGGAGAGCGGAGAATATGGGTCGCCGCTTTTGCGAGACGGGCAATACCTGATGGAAGTCAAAATGAACGGAGCCGTGCCGAAATGGCTTGCAGATACTTTGTCAGATATGGATATTTACCGAACAGGGTTTTCCAAATACGGCACGGAATATACGAATTATCGGCTGCATGCAGCCGGTGCGGATTATGTTCAATCCGATTTGAAAAGCCAGCGTGCGAACTCTAAAAATTCAGCTTGTTTAAAGGAGAAGATCAATGCTTGAGTCATTATTCAGCACTACAACCGAGGATACTTTTACATTAATGAATATGGTGGTCGCACTGGTATCCGCATTGAGCCTTGGATTCTTCATCAGTCTTGTTTATCTGTATATCCAAAAAGACGACGGATACACACCGAGTTTTACAGTCACACTGATTATTTTGCCTGCAGTGGTTGCAGTGGTAATTATGCTTATCGGCAGCAATGTTGCCCGCGCATTCAGTCTTGCAGGAGCGTTCAGCCTGGTGCGTTTCCGCAGTGCCCCCGGTAATCCGAAGGATATTTCGTACATCTTTTTCTCAATGGGCGTCGGACTTGCCTGCGGGATGGGATACGTTTTATACGCGGCGGTCTTTGCGCTCATCGTCAGCATCGTGATGTTTATCCTGCACGTGACACATTACGCAAAGAAAACAACCGCAGGAATGCAATTGAAAATTACCATTCCCGAGAATCTGAACTTCCAGGGATTGTTTGATGATATTCTGAAAAAATATGCCAACAGTTGGTAGATGAAACGAGTGCGTACCACCGATTTCGGCACATTGTTCGAAGTCGTTTACAATATCGATCTGAAACAATCGGTCAGTCAAAAGAAATTAATCGACGAACTGCGATGCCGCAACGGAAACCTGAGCATCATCCTTACGATGAAAGAACAGGAAGACAGCGCGGGGTTGCAGATGTAGTCAACCGCTGCTTTTTTTGATCCTGAATCGGTTGGCAGGAGACATCCACTTGGGGATGTATCAATTTTTCCCTCTTCTTAAGCAAAGTACGGACCGCAACGAAACGGTCCGTACTTTATTTTTGTGCACTTGCATTTGTGCAAAATTGTGCTATGATCTAGGCAGAACGATATAGGTACCTTTTCAGGTACTCCGTAATCGGGGAGGTATGACTCATGTATGAAAGATTAACCCAAAAAACGGAAATTCCTTACGAAGAACTGATTCGATCATGGGTCGGAAAAGAGGCATCGGAGCGAATCGATCGCTTCGAATCAGAGTTGTCCTGTCGTTACGATCTGAAAAAATTGCTGCAGTTCCCGTTTGGTAAACCGTACGGCTGGTGCTGGCGGTACTGCCATAAAAGCAAGCCGCTTTGTTACCTGTTTTTTGAAAAGGGCGCTTTTACCGTAACGATTTCTCTCTCCGACGGTGTATTTGCAGGCAAAGAAAAACTGATTGAGGGGATGCTTCCGAAAACAAAGGACCTTTGGGAGAAAAGATACCCCTGCGGAAAATGCGGCGGATGGCTGCATTACCGCGTACTCAGCGATGAAGAATTGCAGGATGTGATCGATTTGGTCGAAATCCGGTGCGCAGTTAAAAAGAAGTTATTGAATCATTAGATAATTAAACAATATAATGCAGACGAAATCAAATCATGTGCTATAATCAAGAAAAGAACCGGGAGGTGCGCGCCAATGCCATTGCTAGGAACGTTTATCGTCCCACATCCTCCGTTGATTATTCCGGCGGTCGGAAAGGGACAGGAGCATCAAATCGAAGCGACGGTTCATGCTTTTCGCCGGGTCGGTGAGCAAGTTGCCGCTTTTCGTCCGGAGACGGTGATCTTTATTACTCCGCATAATGTCATGTATGCCGATTATCTGCATATCTCTCCCGGCAACGGTGCCGAAGGCGATTTTGCAAGTTTCGGTGCGGACGAAGTGCATATGAAAAAAAGCTATGACGAAGCACTTGTGGATGAAATTACGCAAATCGCGGCACAGAGACATATTCCCGCAGGGACGATGGGCGCGCGTGATCCGTCACTGGATCATGGGGTACTGGTACCGCTGTATTTTATCGAGCAGGTATATCATACTTATCAAATTGTACGTATTTCGATTTCGGGGCTCAGCCCGCTGACGCATTATCGCTTCGGTCAGTGTATCGCAGATGCGGCGGAGCACCTCGGGAAACGGGTGGTGCTCATCGCCAGCGGTGATCTTTCCCACAAGCTTTTACCGGAAGGTCCTTACGGTTATTCTCCCGAAGGACCCGCATTCGACAAACAAATCATGCAGGCTGCTGCCGATGGCGATTTTATGAAATTTCTCACGTTTGAAGAATCGTTTACCGATGCTGCAGCGGAATGCGGTCTGCGCGGATTCATCGTAATGGCGGGTGCTTTGGACGGATTTGCGGTCGAGCCGCAGATTCTCTCGTATGAAGGTCCGTTCGGGGTCGGTTACTGGGTCGCCGGTTTCCGAATCATCAAAAAAGACAATACCCGAAGGATCGGCGATTTGTATCAGGAAAATCTGACGCGCCATCTGCGGCAGATCAAAGACAGCGAAGACGCGTATGTACTGCTTGCCAGGCTGACGGTAGAATCTTTTGTGCGAACCGGAAAAATACCGAACCGTCCGCCGAATCTGCCCAAGGAAATGACCGAAAATGCCGCGGGGGTTTTTGTTTCCCTGAAAGAAGAAGGAAGACTGCGAGGCTGCATCGGAACGATCTCTGCGACGGAGGCATGCATTGCCGATGAAATTATGCGCAATGCCGTGCAGGCGGCTGCGGAAGATCCCCGTTTTGATCCCGTGACGGAGGACGAACTGGATTTGCTGGTGTACAGCGTTGATGTGCTCGGCGAGGCTGAGCCGGTTTCTTCTGTTGCCGAACTGGATGCCAAGCGGTATGGTGTGATCGTTACGCTCGGATCCCGCAGGGGTCTGCTGCTTCCGCATCTGGACGGCGTGAATACGCCGGACGAACAAATCGCGATTGCTCTGCAAAAAGCAGGGATCGGCACCTATGAGAATTACAGCATAGATCGCTTTGAGGTGGTGAGACACACATGAAAGCTATATGTGATATTTGCCCGCACGCATGTCGGCTGGACGAAGGTCAGATCGGTATTTGCAAGGCACGCAGCAATCAGGGCGGTGCTGTGCGCTCTGATAATTACGGACTTGTGAGCGCAATCGCACTTGATCCGATTGAAAAAAAACCGCTGTTTCATTTTCATCCCGGCAGCAAAATCCTTTCTGTTGGGAGCTACGGCTGTAACATGCACTGCAGTTTCTGCCAGAATTACCGCATATCGATGAGCAATGCAGACCATGTGGATACCGTTTATTTCTCTCCCGATGATTTGGTGGAAAAAGCAGTGGAACTGCAGAGTGAGGACAACATCGGCATTGCTTTTACCTATAACGAGCCGTTGATCGGGTATGAATATGTGCGCGATTGCGCGACGCTGGCGAAAAATCGCGGATTGCAGACTGTCGTCGTAACGAACGGATATGTCAACGAAGCCCCCCTGCGTGATTTGCTCCCGGTGATCGATGCGCTGAACATTGATCTGAAAAGTTTCGATGCGCAGTTCTACGAGCGGTGCGGCGGCAGCTTGGAAGACGTGAAACGCAGTATCGTGATTGCGTCCGAATCGGCGCATGTCGAAGTGAGCACTCTGATTATACCGAATGAAAATGATTCGCAGCCCGAAATGCGTGCACTTGCCTCTTGGCTGGCTGAGGTGAATCCTGAAATTCCGCTGCATGTGTCACGCTTTTTCCCATCCTATAAAATGGCGGATCGTGCCTCGACGGATGTCGCTTCGGTCTACCGGCTTGCCGATATTGCCAGAGAATATTTAAAATATGTTTATACAGGAAACTGCTGAAAATAACACGGTAACAGGAGGGTATCATGAATGAAACACTGCAGAGTCTGAAAAAAAGGAGAAGCATCCGAACATATAAGCCCGACCAGATCAGGGACGACGAACTCAATGCAATTCTGGAAGCAGGCATGTACGCACCGAGTGCTGCAAACCAGCAGTCCGCGACCATCGTGATCGTTCAGGATCCCGCGTTGCGTGCGAAACTGACGAAAATGAACGCTGCCGTAATCGGCAAAGAGACGGATACTTATTACGGGGCACCGACGATCATTCTGGTGTTCGGGGACAAAACAAAAGCCGCACCGGTTGAAGATGCAAGTCTGGTGCTTGGCAATCTGGGCATTGCGGCGCATTCTCTCGGCATCGGTTCCTGCTGGATTCACAGAGAGAAGCAGATGTTCGAAACCGAAGAAGGCAAAGCACTGATGAAAGCATGGGGGCTTTCCGATGACTGTTTCGGGGTTGGTTCCCTCGTCCTCGGTTATCCCGACTGCGAAGCCCCGAAAGCGCTGCCGAGAAGAGAAGGATATGTGATCCTTGCAAAATAAAACAATGACGGAGGATGCAGCATGGAGCATTCGGCACTTGTCCTGATCGATATACAGAATGCGTTGTTTGAAGAAGCAGTCAAACCGTATCAATGCGAAATTTTCCTGTCAAATGTGAGCACAGTCCTTGCGGCATTTCGCAGCCGCAATCTTCCTGTAGTTTATGTACAGCATACAGAAGAGGAGAATTTTCGCGAAGGTACGCACGGATGGCAGATTTATCCGAAGGTTGCACCACAGCCGAATGATATGCTCGTGAAGAAAACGACATGGGACGCTTTTTACATGACGAATCTTGATGATCTGCTGAAACAGCGGCAAATTGACTGTCCGGTGTTTGTCGGTATGCAGACGGAATATTGTTTCGATACGACGGTACGCAGTTCGTTCTCGCATGGGTATCGCGGTATCCTTCTGTCCGACGCGCATACGACGTTCGACAGCGGGGTACTTCCCGCAGAGCAGATCATCCGCCATCACAACAGTGTGCTGTGCGGACGCTTCGCGGAGGGCATGACAAGCGAGGATTTTCTGAATCGATTCCGATAAACAATGAATAAAAAACGATTCCGTTTCTTTTTCGGGAATCGTTTTTTAGTATCGTTTCATTTCTATTTTTATATATGGAACTTGCGTACAAACTCGGAGAGGATAATTCTCTTTGTGAAGATCACCAGCCCGATGATGGTCAGCGCTGAAAATCCCGCAACCAGTGCGCTCGGCAGAATCGGTTTTGCAATGCCGACCAATACCAATATCAGCGGCACGAATCCGAAGGAACAAAGCATCAGCTGATAGATCAGAATATCGCGGCGTTTATGTTTGCGCAGCATCATCAGCAGGTTGATCGCAATGATGAAACCAACCAGAATCAACGGAAGCGTATAGGAAATTGCCCAGGAAGGGGGAATTACCGTCTCCTTGCCATCCGTAAATGCATTAACGGCAATCAGTGTCAGCGAAATAAACACGGCGTGCGACATCAGTTTCAGTCCGAGCGGTACCCGTTTGTGGAATGTCAGCAATCCGAGCAGCCAGGCATAAAGGATATAGGACGATGCGATGACGCTCCAAAGGTTGCCATGCCAAAAAATCAGATTGATGGCAACAAGAATCGCAATGGTGCTCAAAGCGACCGCAGAGGAAATTTTCGCGATCAGCTGATAGCGGTTCTTCAAGGGTTCAAAACTCGGATAACTTTTTTCTCCGTGCTCTTCTGCTTTTCTTACGATCGGCTCCTGACAGAGCGGACATTGATTTGTTTCTGTTGAGATATCGATATTGCATTTATCACAATGCAGCATAGCGGACTCCTTACGAATATTGTTCAATCAGATTGCTTTGAATTTCAATCGGAATATGCCGATCGGCAAGCAGTCTGAAAAAGGTTTGTTCCAGATCGGTTTCATACATACGGCGTGTAAACGTGACTGACATTCTGTTATTGCAAGTGGCAACGCTGACGCTGTGCGTAGACCCGTTGCCGACAGGCAGGCAGAACTCGAAATCTTTTATTTGATCACGCATTGCATTCGGCAGATCCACTTTGCCCAAATTCGAAATGGTACAGGTTTTAATCTTATCTCCCAGCAACATGGTTCCGATACGGATGCCGATTTTTTTCATAAACAAAGGGAACGGTGCCAATATTTTTTCAATGGAGACATTGGCGTTGAGCATGCCCTGCAGTCTTTCGATTGTGAGCTCTTCCGCGAAGTCCTGTTTGACTTTTTTCAGGATATCCTCAAACGAAAGCGGTTTGTCGGCGCATGCTGTCGAGGTATGAAAAATCAGTGAGAAGTTGCGCAGCGAATGCGAATCGAAATACTTGCGCAGGTTCACGGGAATGCAGATATTGATCGGTTTTTTGGACTGCTTTGCATTGTCGTTCGAAAGCCAGATCGCATATGTCAGCAGTGCCGCCAAATATTGTGTCACGGTCGCATCGTTTTCTTTTGCAAGTGCCGAAAATCGGTCAGCGGGCATTTTGCCGATGATGACACCGGTACCGTTTTTTGTGGCAAAACGGGTTCCCGCGACTTGATAGGCATGTTTTACTTTCGATCGGCTGCGCTTTTGATCCGCCTTAAAATTCTGTGCGAAGCTGTCTTCGAGTTCTCCGACGCTGGGATGTTCATTTACAGTAAGTACTTTTTGCTGGCTGTCGGACACTTTGCCGAGCAGTTCGAAATAGCGAAACAGAACTGCATTTAAAAAGGTCATTGCACCTGTTCCGTCGCAGAGACTGTGAAAGACTTCCAGACTGATACGGTTTTTGTAATAAAAGAAAGTGAAATCGTACCCGTTGTTTTTATGAGGCTGAATCGCCTGATTGATCAAACAGGATTCCGGTTTCACAAGCGGAATTTTCTCGTTGTTTTCATAGTAGTTCCAAAACACGCCGTTTCGCAGTCTGACGTACATCATCGGAAAGCGGGCTTTGAGGTCTGCAACGGCACGCTGCAATACGGCAGGTTTGACATCGGTTTTCAGATTTGCGGCCATGCGAAAAACACAGCTGTCATTTTCACTCAGTACAGCCGGATAAATTTTTGCCGCATTATCAAGTCGGTACCATTTGGTATCGGCGGTATGGCTATGATTCATTTACATATCCTTTTGTTCGGTAACGGAACGCATTTGTTATTTGTTCCTATTATTATTGTAAGATAATTTTGAGCATAAAGCAAACGATATTACTAGTATTTCATAAGGAAATAATAAACAAACGGCTTTCATTGAACCGAAGGCGCATGTTTCGGACGTTGACGGTATTGCGCTGTATTTTTGAATATTACGGTATTTGTGATATAATCAGACATACAGTATTGAGTAAAGGGCGGATGATGATGCAAACTGAAAATCAAATAAAAGTAGGAATCGGATTTGCCACCGGACGAAAAAGCTTTCAGAAGGTACTCAAAACTTACGCTTACAACTGGCGCGAGGGCGGACTGACCGACGAACGAAAGATCAGCTTAAATCTGTTGGTTGCATACGATCTGCAATACGCCAATACCAGCAGAACCGACTATACCAATATACATCCGGATGTCCGTTCGTTTATCGATGATGTCTATTTTATCGGCAGGACGACCTTGGACGAAGACATCCGTACAATGATACAATCCGGTGTTATTGACGAAACACAGGCGAAAATTCTTTTCGGCACCGGGTATGCAGCAAAACGGAATGCGGTGTTGTACACAGCACTCAAAAACAAGATCGATTATCTCCTGTTTCTTGATGATGACGAATATCCCATGGCAGTGACCAAAACGAGGTCAACAGCAATATGGGGCGGACAGCATGTGCTCTCCGCACATCTGAATATCATAGATCAGGCGGATATTACCAACGGATATCACTGCGGATACATTTCGCCGATTCCGTCCATACAATTCAATGAAACGATGAGTTCAGAAATCTTTCGTCAGTTTATTGAGGCGATCAGCAATGACATCGTGAATTGGGAGACGATCAGCAGCCTGATCGAAAGCGGCGGTGTGACGTATGCCGATACGCGCATATTGGTCAGCGATGTATCCGAAGAAGTGCCGGAAACAAATGGGACAAAATTTATTACAGGGGCAAACCTTTGTATCAATCTGACCAAACCCGAGCGGGTGTTTCCATTCTACAATCCGCCCGGGGCAAGGGGAGAAGATACGTTTCTGAGTACGTGTCTGCATGAGCGCAAAGTGCTGCGTGTGCCCTGCTATACATTCCATGACGGATTTTCAACATATAATACGCTTATGGACGGCGTATTGCCGATAACCCTGAAAAAAATAGACGGGAAAAACGAAGCCGTTATTTCGCGTTTTTACCGTACCTGCGTCGGATGGATCCGATACAAACCGCTGCTTTTGTATATTACGCAAAGGGAATCCTACCAGCAGCAGATTGATCTGATCCGAGAAAAACTGACACTGACTTTGCCCCATATCTGCGCATATTTCGGAAACAGCGACTTCATGTCGATACTGAAAGAACTCAACCGATATGACAAGAACGTGAAACATCATTATGCGCAATTTATCGAAGCGCAGCAGATCTGGAGTCGGATTACGTCCTATCTGCAAACGGAATCGGAGAAATAGAATCACATGAAAAGATGTTGCATAAAAGATATTCAAAAATTTGGATTTTTGGTATAATAAAGAAAATATCATATAACGAATCATTCGGGTATTGTTATGCAAAAATACAAAAAAACGTATTCCGAGCACTTTGCCAGACTGACATTGATTGAATCGTACGATCCGAAGATGCACACTCTTATCGTCGCCGACAAACCCGATTTGCAGAGCGAAGCGCTCGGCTGCGGAATCGAAGTGACACAGGCATTGTCCGAAACCGAAGGAAGATGCAATTTCGATATCATCAACCGATTCAAAGAACGCGGGTACGGCTACGAGGATATCCGAAAGGAAGTCATTCGCCGCTCCTCCAAAGCAGGAGATCGTGCTTTAGAAGACAACGAAGAACGAAAAATGTTTGATCCTGCAACCACCTTTAATCTGATACAGGAACGGATTGCGGACAAACTCGAAAAACTGAACAGGAACTATCGCATCTTTCCGATGAACGGACTGTATGTTTTTGCAGAGACGCCGCTTGTGCGCGCGTTCGACATAAGGCTGATTACCACATTCATTGAAGCAACCGAACGTGAATTCCGTGTGATATTTGATGTGTATTTCGTCAACTGCATTGATGTGCTCTATGTTTATCAAACGCATCAGCGTACACTGCGTCCGATCGAAATTCCCACACACAAACTGAAGAAATTCAGAGAGGAAGCGGTGCGGCTTTCTTCCGAAGAATAACAGTCTTACTTTGAAAGGAATCATACTATGGTCTGGGTGATTATCGCAATTCTGCTGATCCTCTGCATTTTGGCGTACGGTACGGCTTATCTGTTCCGATACGGCATTCTGAGTAAGCGCATCACGCACAAAGAAGTGGCAGCCGAATCGAATGACTGGAGCGAGGAACATCACAACAAAGCGGAAGCGTGGCTCGAGAAAATCGGCTACGAAACGATGCATATCGTATCGCATGACGGACTGAAGCTCGTCGGCTATTATGTTGCGTCGTCGGAACAAAGCGACAAATTGGTTGTACTCGTGCACGGCTACGGTGTGGACGGAAAATATATGGCTGATTTTGCGCAGTACTATCGCGCGCAGGGTTTTCATGTGTTCATGGCGGATAATCGCGGACACGGGCAGAGCGAAGGACGCTACATCGGAATGGGCTGGCTTGACCGTCTGGATCAGATGCTTTGGCTTGATGTGATGATCAAAAAACTCGGTACCGACATCCGCATCGTGCTGCACGGCGTATCCATGGGCGCGGCAACCGTCATGATGATGAGCGGCGAAACACTGCCCGAAAACGTAAGATGTATCATTGAAGACTGCGGATACACCTCGGCTTACGAAGAATTCAAAGTACAGATGAAACATATGTTCCGCCTGCCGGCGTTTCCCATTCTGCCGCTGACAAGCCTGGTCTGCCGCATCGTTGTCGGGTATTCGTTCAAAGAGGCAAGTGCGATCAATCAGCTGAAAAAATGTTCCCGCCCGGTCTTGTTTATTCACGGAGACGCGGACAATTTTGTACCGGTTGCGATGGTTCACCCTTTGTACGAAACGGCGCGATGCGGTAAAGAACTGCTGATTGTGCCCGAGGCGAAACATGCACAGGCGTATTTGCTGCGTCCGGAAGAATATCAACAGAAAATGGAGCAGTTTTTTGCGCAGTTTTTTGTCTGAAAGAGACGCATATCATGCAACAACAATGATTCCGCACCGGCAGGTGCGTTTTTTTTGTTCCGAAAACAGGCGGGGCAGAGCGATTATTCTTGAATGAAATTCGAAGCTATGCTAAAATCAAGAAAAATACTGTGGGTAATTTTGCGTGCATATTGTATGCTCGGCAGTTAAGAGGAGGGCATTTCGTAAATGCAGGAAAAGAGGAGAAAAGAAGTGATAGGTAATGCGACAGGGCAGGTAAAGGAAAAGGTAAGATCGATTGTAAGCCGTGCAGGGCTCAGAAATGTGATATTGTTAGCACTTGTGGTGTTTGTGCTGCTGAACAGCGTCGTGATTGTGGGCAGCGGAAAGAGCGGAGTGGTTGTGACACTCGGTGCAGTCAGGGACGAAATTATGACGGAAGGGATTCATTTTAAAATTCCGTTTGTGCAGAAAGTAATTGAGATTGACAACCGCACAAAGAAAATCCAAGTGGATGCCAGTGCTGCGTCCAAAGATCTGCAGACGGTTACCTGCGAGGTGGCTGTCAATTATAAGGTTATCAACAGTTTTTCTTCCAGTATCTATAAAAATGTTGGCAGAGATTACGAAGACATCATCATTGCGCCTGCCATTCAGGAATCGATCAAAGCGGTAACGGCACAGTTTACGGCAGAAGAATTGATCACGCAGCGCCAGATTGTCAGTGACAAAATCAAAGAAATTCTGGCGGCGAAGATCGGCAGTTACGGCATGAGCGTGGAAGTATTCAACATCGTCGATTTTAACTTCTCCGCAGAATTCAATGCCGCAGTGGAAGCAAAACAGACCGCGGAACAAAATGCGCTGAAAGCACAGCAGGATCTCGCAAGAATTGAAATAGAGGCAAAGCAGAAAGTGGTGCAGTCTCAGGCGGAAGCGGAATCGATCCGTTTGATTCAGGATACGCTTTCCAGTTCTCCCGAGTATATTGATTATATCAAATGGAATAAGTGGGACGGTGTGCTGCCGGTATATCTCGGAGGAGACGGAGCAACGATACTTGATGTCGGAGATATTACGAAGGACTGAACTGCACAATGATTGTACGCTTTGCACAGCAGACAGCTTCGTTTTTGTGTAAGCATTTATTTCTGTGATATAATCAACGCAACAATAACATCTGTAAATGGAGGTTCCTTATGATACTCTCCGGAAAAGAAATCGAAAAGAGAATCGGAACGGACATCATCATCGAACCGTTTGACAAAAAATGCATCAATCCGAACAGCTACAATCTGACGCTGCACAATGAGCTGCTTGTATACGAAAACGATGTGTTGGACATGAAAAAGCCGAACCCGACGCGCAGTATGCTCATTCCCGAGGAAGGGTTGCAGCTGGTACCGCAGACCCTATACCTCGGGCGCACGGTGGAATACACGAAGACCGAAAAGTATGTGCCGATGCTGGAGGGTCGTTCATCCACAGGCAGGCTCGGGCTGTTTATTCATGTGACGGCAGGCTTCGGGGACATCGGGTTTGCGGGTTATTGGACGTTGGAAATGTTCTGCGTGCAGCCGATTATCATTTACCCGTACACGGAAATCTGCCAGATTTATTATCACGACATTCACGGGGAATTTGATCTTTACAAAAACGGGAAATATCAGAACAACACGGGTATTCAGGCAAGCATGATGTATAAGGATTTTGAGTAGTGCACGCATTGTATGCGTGCACTACTACGACTAACGGGAACGTATGCATTACGACCGGGAACGCATACAATGCGTTCCCTACTACGTATGATATAATCAATCTGGGTACATCCAAATAATAATCGGGAGAAACGGAATTTTATGAAAAAGGTTATTTCATTCATCCTGATCACATTTTTGCTAGCTGGCTGCTCGTTGTTGTCTGACGGAAAAGAAAAACTTTCTTGGGAAGTTGCCAACATCGAACTGCCTGCCGATACCTATATGCCGATGGATACCGCTGTTTTCAAGGCAGATGTCTCGAATCTTTCGAATACGGAGAAGCAAATCCGCGTTTCGGTCAATATCACTGACACAGCAGGGGCATTGATCGACAGTAAAGTGATAACATTGGATATCCCCGCAGATACGAAACGGACGTACCTAGATACCTGGACAATTCCTCAAGGCATGCTCACGGGACGGTATTTTGTGAGCCTGGCGATCTGCGAAATCAGCGATTCAACGGGAAGTGAACCGGCATCCTCTGTTGAAATCTATCAAAGTTCAGGGGAAGACTCTTTCATTTGTTATGCAAATAAGGATGATTTTAATACTTTGGATGAGTCAGTATGGAGTGTAACCGCTCATAAGCTCGGGCGGAGCGAACTGAACCCCGAAAATGTTGACGTGGCAGACGGTCAGCTCTTGATCACACTGCCTGCCAAGAATCTGGGCGGCGGCGAAATCATGCTCAAAGAACTGCAGGGATACGGTATTTACGAAATCAGAATGAAACTGCCCCTCGCGCCGACTTCAATCACAGGTTTTTTTCTGTACAAACAGCCCGATTTTTATCATGAAATCGATATTGAGGTTTATAATGATCACAGCGGAACTGCCCTGCTTACGACCTACGCGGACGGCTCGGTGCAAAATGAACATACCTGCAATTTGGGCTTTGATCCCACAGCGGAATTTCATGATTATCGTATCGAATATGCGGCGGATAAGGTGGCGTTTTATATCGACGGAAAGTTGATTAAAAGCTGGGAGGAAGGCTTCACGGAGGATGAAATGTATCTGATGCTCAACTGCTGGTACCCGAAGTGGCTGGACGGGAAAAGCATCAACAACGAACAATATTTGGTTGTCGAATGGATCAAGTACTAGCAAATACGGGAACGCGTCATGGTAATGAACGCATTGTATGCGTTCACATACGATACGCGTCATGGTTTGTCAATGATTGGCGGGTTATACTGCGAGCGTAAGGACTGTCGAAACGGCAGTCCTTTTTATTTGCAAAGAAAGGAGGCAAAGGGAGGATATGAATTACATCAGAGAAATCAACGCGTTTTATTTGAGGCAGATCGAATATCAGCTTCGGGCAACGGAACAGGCACTTTGGCGTCGGCTCATGGCATATTGCAATGTGTTGGGCTGGAAGAAAGAATTTAAGATTCCGACGCAGGTATTGATGCATGATCTGAAACTGTCGAGAAATGAGCTGAACTTGGGGTGTTTCGGTTTCAAATCCGTGATGTAGGGAACGCGTATTACGCGTTCCCTACCATGCGACGATTGGACATAATGCGGAACGTGTATGATGCGTTGCCGTGCCATTTGATAATTGATGATTGTGCGGAACGCGTATTACGCGTTCCCTACGATGCGATAATTGGTCATTTATGAGGATCGCATGGTATGCGATCCACTACAAAACAAATCTCTGGGAAAATTTCCCGGGAAATTTCTTACAGCAGATCAAGCAATTGCATCGGTTCGTTTATCATCGCTCCCGCCCCCGCCGCTTCGAGCACATTCCTATCACGAAAACCCCATGTAACACCGACAAAAAATAAACCCGCACCGCGTGCGCTCTCGCCGTCCGTGTCGGAATCTCCGACATACAGGGTGGTTTCTTTTTTTGCCTGAAGTGCACGCATTGCGGCATTCACGATGTCCGGCGCGGGCTTCGGACGCAGCGTTTCCGATTCGCCGAACGCTGCGTCGATCAGCTGCGGAAACAGTTCGTCGCACAGCTTTTGCACGGCGGTGTGATATTTGTTCGAAATAACGGCAGTTTTGATGCCGCGTGCTTTCAGCGCTCGCAACAGCGGTTCGATTCCGTCATACGGCTTTGTCTTGTTGCGCATATTTTTCCCATAATGCGTGCGGAATTGCTCCAGTGTCTCTTTCGTTTTTTGCTCGCTTGTTCCAAAAGGTACGGCGCGGCGCATCAGCACGGCAACGCCATTGCCCACGAAACTGCGCACTTCGTCGATTGTTCTGCGTGGATATCCGCTTTCTCTTAATGCAAAATTTACGCTGTCTGTCAGATCATCCAGTGTATTGAGCAGGGTTCCGTCAAGGTCAAACAAAACGGTATCGTATGTCATAGTACATCTCTTTTCTGTCGGTTATTCGTTGTGGGTCAGTTCTTTTTGCTTTTTTTTCGGCAGCGAGTGCAGCACGGTTTCATAAGCCGTGCCGATCAGCGAATCAATCAGCTCATCGGGCACGTCCGAATTCAGATAAATCGAAATCCAATGTTCCTTGTTCATATAATAGCCCGGAACAATCTTTCCCTCATGGCTGTTTCTGATCGTGATGCTCAGTTCCGGCGGAACTTTCAGTGTGATAATCGGTTCTCCCGTTTTGTCTCCGCCGAGCATTGCGAACATTTTTTCTCCGATGCGAAACAGAGCTGCTTCCCATTCTTCTTTGTATTCATGTCGGACATGCGGATAGTTCATGCATGCCGATGCAATCTGTGCGTGATCCATAATCCCTCCATGTTTCTCCTGCTATTATAGAGCATCCGCGCGCCGATGCAAAGACGGAATTATTTTGAAAAATCGTGATATTATTCGGAAGTGTGCGATATAATGAAGTCAACCGAAACGATCGGCTTATTTCAAACGCAGGGAGGAATTGCCATGGCAGGGAATATTCCGCAGAACACACTGTCGCCCGAACAGCAGGAAGCGCTGCTGAAAACGCTCGGGGAACGGTTTAAGAAAAACAACGCCCGTCACGAGGGTATCTCATGGGAGGATGTTGCGGCAAAGCTTGCTCAAAATCCGAGTGCTCTTTGGTCAATCAGCGAAATGCAACGAACCGGCGGGGAGCCGGATGTGATCGGTGCCGAAGGATCGAAAATCATTTTTTGCGATTGTTCGAAAGAAAGTCCCGAAGGGCGCAGAAATGTCTGCTATGACCGCGCGGCGCTGGAATCGAGAAAGAAATTCAAACCGCAAAACAGTGCCGTTGAGATGGCTGCCGAAATGGGAATCGAACTGCTGAGCGAGGAGCAATATCGTGATCTGCAGAAATTGGGCGAGTTTGACACCAAAACATCGAGTTGGATCACAACACCGGAGCAGATCAGAAAACTTGGCGGGGCACTTTTTTGTGATCGCCGTTATGATACGATCTTTGTTTATCACAACGGAGCGGACTCCTATTACGCGGTCCGAGGCTTTCGAGGGCGGATTCTCATCTGAATCAGGCATTTCAAAGAGTATTGTGACAGCATAATTTCAGTTTCGCAATGTGCCGAACGATGATATAATAAAAATAAAACCAGATAGTATCGGTCGGTATCGCGTTCGTCCGCTTGAATTTGCGAGGTAAATTTGCCGCATATTTCTGCAAGCGCAGCCGAAGCGCCATGCGCGAATACGAACAACAGAATGGAGAAGTCTATGACCCAGTCAACCCCGCAGAATTTTCATGTCAGTTATATCGCCCCGAATCCGGTGACCAAATTTAACCCCGAAAGTGTGTGCCCGACCATCGATGAGTCGGCTTATATCGGACCGTTTTCCTCGGTGATCGGCGATGTGACGATCGCAAAGAACGTCTATGTCGCACCGAATGTCAGCATCCGCGCGGATGAAGGCAGCCCGTTTTTTATCGACGAAGACACCAATTTGCAGGACGGCGTAATCATGCACGGGCTTGCGCACGGCAGAGTGGAACAGAACGGAAAAAAATATTCCGTCTATATCGGCAAGCGGGTCAGCTGCGCGCACGGGGCGATTTTGCACGGACCTTGCAAAGTGGAGGACGACTGTTTTGTCGGTTTTTATGCCGTGCTGCTGAACTGCGTGATCGGCGCAGGCACGTTTGTCGGGCACGGCGCATTTGTAACGGGAGGCGTCATTATTCCCCCGAACCGTTTCATTCCACCCAGAGCCGTCATCGACACACAGGCGGCAGCGGATGCGCTCATTCCGATTCCGAAAGACAAAATCGAATTTGCCGAAGAAGTGATCGAAGTGAACAACGAGTTTCCGACGAATTATTCGTTTTTGTTCGGCGGCGCAAGATGCAGCTGCGGGGTGGCGTATGATCCCGAGAGCGTGAAGGATGTATTGAAATAGCGAAAGATCGGTGCGCATACAATGCGCACCCGTGAATATGAAAAAATAAATGGTGTGCATACAATGCACACCGTACTGTGTAGGGGACGCATTGCATGCGTCCCCTATTCCTTTTTCGTATTCCCCTTTTCGTCCCCCGCATGCCGCAGCACAATCCATTCCAGACATTCGTGCGCGATGCCGAACGAATCGGCGTATGATTCGGGATGTGCGCGTTTCATGCCCGCGGACGCCCATTGTTTGATCGAACCGACTGTGGCATTCGCGAAGAAATTGGCGATCCAGTCGGTTTTATTGTCCGGCAGATTTTTTCCGTTCAGTGCGCGTGCGATATCCTGCAGCATTGCCTGCTTGATGATACGGTAAATATGCTCGCTCAGATTGTTCTGTACGTCGGAAGTGAGCGCAGGCGCGTAAAACGCACGGTTTTCATGCAGATGATCGATAAGCTCGTCAATCACCGTGTTGTTTCTGTTCACATCGACAAGGCTTTCGAATTCTCTGTCGAAGATCCAGCAGATCAGCGCTTGTTTATCCTCGAAATGATAGTAAAAAGTTTTGCGGTTCAGTCCGCAGGCGTTGACGATATCGCTGATGGATATTTTGTCAAGCGGCTGCATGGTAATCAGTTGTTTGAAGGTATCCGCGATCAGGCGTTTGGTCAGTTCCGGTTTTCCCATAAGGCACTCCAAATAGGGACAAAACAAGAGATATGTCTAAAAATAGGACACATGACCGTATTTATCCGTTTTCATACATTATAGCCTATGATATTGTAATCTGTAAAGTCTGAACGCATGATTTTACTATGCGGCGGTATTGCGAAAAGCTTTATTTTTATTGCGAAATATTTACCGGCGTGCCGTAATTTGGTATCATAGAGAGTAGAAGATCAGCTTTATTTCGGATACAGTCAGCATGCAAATGAAAGGGATATAAAATGAAACATTATCTGGAGAAAATAGAAACGGTTTTTGCTTCGCTCGATTCGTCCACGGACGGACTGGAACCCGCGAAGGCACAGGCAAATCTCGAAACATACGGGTACAACAAACTTGCGGAAGGCAAGAAAAAATCATTGATTGCGCGATTGCTCGGACAGCTCGCCGATCCGATGATTCTGATCCTGCTTGCCGCAGCCATCGTTTCCGGTATTGTCGGAGAGCTTGCCGATTTAATCATCATTATGACAGTGGTCATTATCAACTCCGTGCTCGGCGTGGTGCAGGAGGGCAAGGCGGAAAAAGCGATTGAAGCATTGCAGCAGATGTCTTCTCCGTACACCCGCGTCAGACGCGGCGGCAATATCATGCGCATCAAATCCGAAGAGGTGGTGCCCGGCGATGTGGTGCTGCTGGAGGCAGGCGATGCCGTGTCCGCAGATATGCGTCTGATTGAAACGGCGAGTATGAAGATTGAAGAAGCATCCCTTACGGGCGAATCGGTTCCTTCCGATAAACGCGCGGAAATGCTGAGTGCAACAGAAGACGACATTACGCTCGGCGATCGGATCAATATGGCTTATATGGGTACCAATGTGGTGTACGGGCGCGGGGAAGGCGTGATTGTTGCGACGGGGATGAACACCGAAATGGGTAAAATCGCAAACATTATTGCGCAGGCAAAAGACGAAAAAACGCCGTTGCAAAAGAAACTGTCGGGCTTGAGCAAAGTGCTCAGCATCGGCGTACTCGCCATCTGTTTATTCATCTTTGTATTCGGCGTAATTGAAAACGGCGGATTCTCGGGTACGCACGTGCTGGAGATGTTCTTAATCGCCATCAGTCTTGCCGTTGCGGCAATTCCGGAAGGGCTGGTTGCAGTGGTTACCATCGTGCTTTCGATCGGTGTGACGAAAATGGCGAAACGAAACGCGATCATCCGCAAACTGACCGCAGTCGAAACGCTCGGGTGCACGCAGGTCATCTGTTCGGATAAAACTGGAACGCTGACCCAGAACAAAATGACCGTCATCGAAACCACAGGGGACGTAAATCTGCTGGCTGTGACGATGTCGATGTGCAGCGATGCGTCCTATTCGGAGGAGTCGAAAGAGATTATCGGAGAACCGACCGAGAGTGCGTTGGTGCGTTTTGCATATGATCTGGATTTTAAAAAACACGAACGCGAGCAGTTTATGCCCCGCGTCGCGGAAGCACCGTTCGATTCGGTCAGAAAAATGATGACAACGGTACATCGTACCGAAAAAGGATTTATCGAATATGCCAAGGGCGCTCCGGACGAACTGCTCAAGGTCTGCAACCGCTATTACGACAACGATGAAATCAAACCGCTGGATGATGCGGCACGTCAGAAAATTCTGGCACAAAACACCAAAATGGCAGACCGCGCACTGCGCGTGCTGGCGGGAGCCATGAAAAATATAGACGAACTTCCCGCAGAAATTTCTCCTGCTTCGCTGGAATACGATCTGGTATTCATCGGGCTTGCAGGGATGATCGATCCGGTGCGTCCGGAAGTGAAGGCAGCCATCGATGAGTGCCGTTCGGCGCAGATCAAACCTGTTATGATTACGGGCGATCACATCAATACTGCGGTTGCGATCGCAAAAGAATTAAAGATCATCGATGATGCTTCCCAGGCAATTACCGGAAGCGATCTGGCAAAACTGTCGGATGAAGAATTCGACAAAAAAATATATGATTATGCCGTCTATGCCCGCGTGCAGCCGGAACACAAGGTGCGCATTGTGGAGACATGGAAGAAAAACGGCAAAATCACCGCAATGACGGGAGACGGCGTGAACGATGCGCCCGCACTCAAGACCGCGGATATCGGCGTCGGCATGGGTATCACCGGTACGGATGTGACGAAGAATGTTGCCGATATGGTATTGGCGGATGATAACTTTGCATCCATCGTGCATGCGGTCGAAGAGGGCAGACGTATTTATGACAATATCCTCAAAACGATTCAGTTTCTGCTCTCGTCCAACCTGAGCGAAGTGGTATCCTTGTTTACGGCTACCATGATGAACTTTATCCTGTTCACACCGCCGCAGCTGTTGTGGATCAATCTGGTGACAGACAGTCTGCCGGCAATCGCGCTCGGTATGGAAGGCGCGGAACCGGATATTATGACGAAGGCGCCCAGAAAGAACAATGAAAGCGTATTTGCAAACGGACTGGGTATCGGGGTGGTGTATCAGGGTGTGATTATCTCGGTATTGACGCTGATTTCCTACTACATCGGAAACGGATTTTCCTTCGTACAGACCAGTGTGGCATCGCATGAAATTGCAATGACCATGGCGTTTGTGACGCTGAATATGTGTGAAATTTTCCACTCTCTGAATATGCGTTCCACCTTCCATTCCATCTTTACGCTGAGAACGCATAACAAATATCTGTACGGCGCAATGCTCGCAGCGTTCCTTTTGACGGTGTTTGTGGTTTACACGCCCGTGATCAATGCGGCGTTTGAATTCCAAGCATTGAACGTGCTCGATTTCGTATTGTCGATGTCGCTTGCCCTGGCAATCATTCCGGTTGTGGAAATTGTCAAAGCGATTACCCGCGCTGTCAAAAAGAAAAAAGCAAGTGTTGCTTAACCAATCTGTGAACCGGATCAGATGTGCATTCATTTGCATTTCATCCGGTTCTTTTTCGCATCCTACTGCTTCATAATATGTCGGTATATCGGAGGAATCAATCATGCAATCGAAACTCAACCGTTTTATGTACGGCAGATACGGACTTGACAGTCTGTCCAAAATGTTGGTCGTATGTGCGTTGATCATTGATCTTATCTCGGCGCTGATGAACAGCATTGCGGTTTCGGTGATTGCGCTGGTGCCGTTTGTGATTGCGGTACTGCGCGTCTTATCAAAAAACAAAGCAAAACGAATCAAAGAAAATTATCGATATCTGTCATACACGCAGAACATTCGGGGCAATGCACGCAAATTGAAACAGCGGATCATGGAGCTGCGCACACATAAATATTACAAATGCCCGTCCTGCAAAACCAAGCTCAGAGTGCCGCGCGGCAAGGGAAAAGTGAAAATCACCTGCCCGAAATGCAGAGAATCGTTCGTCGCAAAGAGCTGACGGTACACGTCGGTTGTTCGGAAACAGCTGAAACAATCTGTACATTCCTGTGAAAAAGAATTGAAAAAGCTCACGTTTCATGATAATATGAATTTCACACGGATACGGAGGCATAGCTCAGTCGGTTAGAGCGCTCGCTTCACATGCGAGAGGTCGTAGGTTCGAGTCCTACTGTCTCTACCATTTATTTTTCCCAAAACGTGGGGGTGTAGCTCAGTTGGGAGAGCGCTTGCTTCGCATGTAAGAGGTCAGGGGTTCGAATCCCCTCATCTCCACCATTTTACATTAAAATAAACTTCAGAGGGATTCGGGGCTTCGAACCCCTTTTTTATTTGGATGTTCGCTCCATTCCTTTCAGTCATTGCGCTCATCGTATTGAAAGTACGCCTACACTTCGTTCCGGCTGAATATACACCTTTTCCCCATCCTTTGCATTCGCTTTTGTTTCAGCGGGTCATGCCGGCGGGAA